>JAIEKC010000177.1:0-4207 GCA_029064505.1 Acetatifactor sp. | reverse complement strand
AATATGGACTTATTATACCATATTTCCACCATAAAAGAATAAACTCCCAAAAATATAATCCTAAAAAAAGTGTAAACTCTCAACGAAATTACACGGAATTTCCAAACCTCTTCCGAACCGTTATGAAAATTTTAAGATATATGTAGGAAAACCTTAGGTTTTTGAAAAGGAAACAATCATATACGAAAATCTTTCCCCTGATACAATACAAATATGCAGACAGCATCAACTGCAGTCTCCGCCGCCTCCCACCTTCAAAGAAATCTGTTTTGATATCTCAGTTCAATATAACGGGCATTTGTATCCATACTCACGAGCGATAAGATTTGCCGCTATGTCCAGGGAGCCTCCCACTCGTGAGTCGGGCTGCGTGGCAAATATTTGTGACCGTGTATAAAATAAGGAAAGGAATGAATATAAAATATGAAGCAATTAATTTTATCGCAGGAAAAGATTCACACCGGCAGTTTGATCCTTGTCAATCAGGAACACTGCTTTCATAAATCCCCTCACGATTGTCCTGTGCCGATTCCTGACACCGCCCCGGATGTACTGCTGAACCGCATCGCAGGCACTCTGCTCTCGCAGCTTATGCAGGAAATAGACGGTTGGCGGCACATTGTTCCTGTCAGCGGCTGGCGCTCTCAGGAGGAACAACAGCGTATCTGGGATGACTGCCTGAAGGAAAACGGTCCGGAATTCACCCGGAAATTTGTAGCTCTTCCCGGGCACAGCGAGCATCAGACCGGACTTGCCATTGACCTCGGACTGCGGCAGGAGCATGTGGATTTTATCTGCCCGGAATTCCCTTACACCGGCATCTGTCAGACTTTTCGGGAGACAGCTCCAAAATACGGCTTCATTTTAAGGTATCCCGCCGGGAAAGAATCTGTCACAGGCATTGGGCATGAGCCCTGGCACTTCCGCTATGTGGGCACTCCCCATGCGGAGATCATAACGAAACAGGGACTGTGTCTGGAAGAATACACCGACTTCCTGAAACAGTTTGCTTTTCGGGACAAGCCCTATCTGTTTACAGACGGAAAGCAGACATTCCTTATTTCCTATATTAAGTCGGAGGGAAAACTGACCCCGCTGGAACTGTCGGAACATCTGACCTATACGGTTTCCGGAAACAACACGGACGGTTTTATCCTGACAGAATGGAGGACACAGGATGCATACCAAAGACAACTTCGGATGGCTTGACCGCTTCCGTCTGATCGCGGCGCTGCTGGTCATTGCCATTCACACTTCACCTCTCGGCACCTTCAGTCCGGAAGGCGATTTCTTTCTGACAAGAGTTCTGGCAAGGATCGCCGTCCCCTTTTTCTTTATGGTAACAGGACAGTTTGTGGCAGGAAAATTTGTAACCTCAGATAAAGATTTCTGTGGAAATAATGCCACCTCTGAACCAATAGAAAAAAGAGCCGTTTCCACGGCAGGACGGCGTGATCTTCCACACTATCTGCGGAAAAATCTGATCCTCTACGCCGCTGCCGTCATACTGTATCTGCCTGTGGGAATTTATGCGGGACACTACCAGGAATTGACATTGATGTCGTATTTGAAAATGTTGCTGTTTGACGGCACCTTTTATCATCTCTGGTACTTTCCCGCCTGTCTCCTGGGCATTTCACTGGTTTACCTGATGAGCCGTTTTCTAAAACCGCGCGGCATGTTCCTTGTCTCAGCCGTCCTTTATATCATCGGACTGTTAGGCGACAGCTACTATGGATTGGTTCAAAAGCTGCCTCCGGCGGAAGCTGTATATGAATTTCTCTTTCAGATCTGTTCCTACACCAGAAACGGTCTGTTTTTCGCACCTTTATTTTTGGTACTGGGTGCATGGTGTGCCAAAGGAAGCCGACGCGGTCTGACGGTTCACTTGGCAATGCTTATACTCTCATTTCTGCTCATGACGGCGGAAGCTTTCACCTTGCGCCGCTTTTCATGGCAGCGCCACGACAGTATGTATTTGATGCTGATCCCTGTCATGATCTCCCTGTACCGCGTCCTGCTGTGTCTGCCCGCAGCCTCCGGAAAAGGAGAAAAGTATTTTCGCAGCGCATCCCTTTGGATCTACCTGCTGCATCCGACCTTCATTATAATCGTACGGGGCATGGCAAAAGTGTTACACCTGACACCCTTCCTTATAGACAACAGCCTGATCCATTACCTTGCCGTATCAGCACTGTCTGCAGGAGCAGGATTTGGAATGGCTTTCCTCGCAGGATATATCCGTACTTTCCGGAGTAAGGCATCCCATGCTCCGCACAAAACCGAAGATCCGGACAAACCGCTTTCTCCGCTGTCGGCCCTGCACTTTCCGATATCAGGTAATGCAAGAGGGAAACCGGATCAGAGCATGCCCGACCCCCGCGGACGGGCATGGATCGAACTGGACGGAACCGCCCTCGCCCAAAACGTGGATTATCTGCGCTCCCTCCTGCCTGGGGGATGCCGCCTGATGCCTGCGGTAAAAGCAAATGCCTACGGACACGGTGCGGCATGGGTTGCCACGGAATTAAACCGTCTAGGTGTAGACGCATTTTGCGTGGCCTGCATTTCGGAGGGAATTGCCCTCCGCAAAGCAAAGATAAAAGGGGAAATTCTGATTCTTGGCTATACCGATCCGGAAGACTTCCGACTGCTCGCACATTACAGACTGACACAAACGGTTATCGACTATGAATATGCTGAGGAACTGGCACATGCAGGCATAGTGCTTCACGTGCAAATAGGCATAGACACAGGTATGCACCGGCTCGGCATCCGGTGTGAAGAAATTGAGAATATCCTTGCTGTCTTTGAAATGAAAAATCTGATCGTGGACGGAATGTTTACCCACCTTTGCACCTGCGATTCCCCTCTGCCGGATGACACCGCTTTTACCGAATGCCAGATACAGGCATTTTACAGAGTAGCGGAGATTTTGGACGAACAGGGAATTCCCTGCCCTAAATTACATCTGCAGTCCAGCTATGGCCTGCTGAATTATCCTGGTCTGAATGCGGATTATGTACGGGCGGGCCTTGCCCTTTACGGAGTGCCCGGTTCCATGAAGGATCTGGCTCTCTTCAAAGACAATTTTACCCCCGTATTATCCCTGAAAGCCCGCGTTTCCTCCGTCCGGACCCTTTACGCCGGTGAATCTGCAGGTTACGGTCTCGCTTTTACTGCGGAAAGAGATATGCGCATCGCAGCGCTCTCCATCGGCTACGCAGACGGTCTGCCAAGAGAACTGTCCTGCGGCAGAGGCTTTGTGCTTCTCCATGGCTATAAAGCACCTGTTATCGGCAGAGTCTGCATGGATCAGACTCTGGTCGATATCAGCGGTATTCCACAGACTTCCGCAGGAGATACCGCCGTTCTCATTGGAACCTCCGGTGAAACGGAGATTACCGCGGTACAGCTTGCCGCCCAATGCGGCACCATAACCAATGAGCTTCTGAGCCGACTGGGGGAGCGGCTGGCAAGAATGGAATGTACCGGTGCAGAATAGCTCTTAGCGGTTGAAATTTACAGTAAACGCCTTTACAATTTTTACTTTGGTATGCAATGCCGGTTGTCATTATAATAAATTTATTCACATATTAAAAAACTATAAACACTATTGACACACTGTTAAAATTATGTATAATAAAAACAGTAATAATTACTGTTTCTTAAAAGGAGTGTATATGGCTGCGCTGAAATACAGTAGACAGCGGGAAATGATCAAAAAATTTCTGATGACCAGAAAAGATCATCCCACCGCGGATATTGTATATATAAATGTACGAAAGCAGAACCCCAATATCAGTCTGGGAACCGTGTACCGCAATCTCACGCTTTTGGCGGATATCGGCGAGATCAACCGTCTGCGGATAGGTGACGGTGTAGATCATTTTGATGCGGATACCTCTCCACATTATCACTTTGTCTGCAGGGAATGCGGCAGCGTAACAGACTTGGAGATGGACAGCATTGAGAATATCCTTGAGATTGCCGGGGCAAATTTTGACGGACATATTGCAGGCCATATAACTTATTTTTATGGAACATGCGGCGAATGTACCAGGTCGCAAAAGCCTTTTTAAAGTCAAAAAATATTAAAAAGAAAAGGAGATAAGAATTATGAAATTTGTATGTCAGGTATGTGGTTATGTTTATGAAGGAGATGCTGCACCCGCTGAGTGCCCTACTTGTCACGCCGGCGCTGATA
>JAIEKC010000176.1:0-1698 GCA_029064505.1 Acetatifactor sp. | reverse complement strand
GCGCCAATCAGACCTTATCAAAGGATGTTGCAAGTATGGATGAAGCCCAGACAGGCAGGATGCTGCTGGGACAGGGATATACAACAGAGTGGGAGTGTTTCCCAAGAATATCGACGCGGATGTGGCAGCCCTCTATATGAAGTGCTATCAGAACTGGCTGGATACAGGCAGGCAAAGACTTTTTACCGCGAAGCTGGATGAGAA
The DNA here is from genome assembly GCA_029064505.1 of Acetatifactor sp. Lineage (GTDB taxonomy): Bacteria > Bacillota > Clostridia > Lachnospirales > Lachnospiraceae > Acetatifactor. The sequence goes on along the minus strand of JAIEKC010000176.1, from coordinate 1,494 downwards.
GTCCGGTATGGGGGAATTGCTGGGTGCTTCCTGCAGGAAGGTACTGGAAATCTACCATACCTATAATTCGAATCTGAATGAATCCATCGAGAAAAATTTTGTTGTAAAATTATTATATTGGCTGGATGAGCTTGCATTGGTATATCTGCAAGAATGGAATCCGAAACAGTCCATGAAATTTGTGGCGCAGGGTATCATTAAGGAGCAGGAGTATTTCTTCTGCTATTTTCTGACCCTGTTGGGTATAGATGTTCTGCTGTTGCAGAACGAGGCGGATATTAATGAGAAGATGGATTCCCTGCATCTGTCCAAACAAATTACTTTAGGGGAGAAACAGGCTGTTACATTAGACGCCTATGACAGTCAGAAATATGTGACCAGGAAAGAAGATTCTGGAAAGGTGTCCCAGGGAAGCGGACAGGTTCGGGCGGAAACGGGAGATCATCGGCCAAGAGTCGTTATTCCGCCGGGCAGACACGGCACAGCGGGAAATACCGGACAAAATACAGGACTGGGAAGCGGTACGGCGGGAAACACAAGACAGAATGCAGGACTGGGAAGCGGTACAGCGGTAAATGTCAGACAGAATGCCGGGCACAATAATTTGCAAAGTGCACCATGGAACACGGGAGCGGAGGGAAATTCCAGTGTGGGACGGCAGCCGGGCAGAATGGCGCCTCCGGCCGCAGGCAGTCAGATGCAGGAGCTGGAATTTGAGGAACTGGCGTTAAGAGCGTCCTCCGTGGTGATGATAGGCATACACGACGGGAACGGTGACATTGTGGGAAGCGGTTCGGGGATCATGATCGGACGGGACGGATATATTCTTACGAATGACCATGTGGCCAGGGGCGGCAGATTCTATTCTGTCAGGATTGAGAACGACGATAATATGTACAAGACAGATGAGATCATCAAATATAATTCCCTTTTGGATCTGGCGGTGATCCGTATAGACCGGCCATTGCAGCCTTTACCCATCTACAGAGGGAGGAAACCTCTGGTCAGAGGGCAGAAGGTTGTAGCTATAGGAAGCCCTCTCGGACTGTTTAACTCTGTATCCAATGGTATCATATCAGGATTCCGAAGGGTCAGAGATGTGGATATGATTCAGTTTACCGCACCTATTTCACATGGAAGCTCCGGGGGAGCCGTATTGAATATGTACGGGGAAGTGATAGGCGTCAGCACGGCGGGAATGGATGAAGGACAGAATATCAATCTGGCCGTGGGGTATGAATTTATCAATACTTTTATAAAGGGTTTTCAATAGTATGTTATGCAATGACGGTAAAACCGCATAAGCTGCGGATGTACAATAATTTACGAATGGAGAAAACAAAATGAAAGATCATGAAAAGAAATTCAGAGTATCCTTTAACTCACCTGTAATTTTATCTTTTACGATTTTATGTGCTGTAACACTTTTTCTGGATTGGATCACCAAGGGCTATACCAATGCCCATATATTCAGTGTGTATCGCTCCTCATGGG
>JAIEKC010000175.1:0-4384 GCA_029064505.1 Acetatifactor sp. | reverse complement strand
AGCTCTTTCTTTTCTTTATAGAAACTGCGTCAGGTCAGCCAGGCAGAACCGGAGATTTCAACGGGATTTCCGCGGGAAGCGAACAGTACGAGCGTACATTTTATGCAGGAAAGGAAGCATATATGGAGGATTTTTTTCAGGTAGGGATCATTACGTCTCCCCATGGGGTACACGGTGAAGTTAAAGTTTTTCCCACCACAGATGATGTGAAGCGTTTTAAACGATTAAAAGAAGTGATCCTTGATACGGGGAAAGAGCGCCTGAATCTGGAGATTGAGGGCGTGAAATTTGTGAAGCAGTTTGCAGTCCTGAAATTTAAGGGTTATGACAGCATGAACGAGGTGGAGAGACTTCGACAGACATCCTTGTTTGTACCCAGGGAAAATGCCGTGCGCCTTGGAAAGGACGAATATTTCATCGCGGACCTCATGGGACTTAAAGTGTTGGATGAGGAAGAACAGGAGATCGGGGTGCTGCGGGAGGTTTTGGAAACCGGCGCAAATGATGTCTATGCCATTGACCTTAAGGATGGAAGGGAACTGCTGCTTCCTGCGATCAGGCAATGTATCCTTGCAGTGGATGTGGAAGCGGGCTTTATCAAGATCCATATTCTGGACGGATTGCTTTAAGAAGCAGGGATCTGCGTCCTGTAAACCATGAACAGGGATCCGGAAAAAGACTTTGGATATTGGCGGATGCCCGCGGGAGTCTGAGCTGCCGCATGGCAGTGGTGTAAGGATTTATGTGCGGAGAACCGGCTGAAAGCGGACTGCCATGAGAGGAGACGGCAATGAAAATTCATATATTAACGCTTTTTCCTGAGATGATCGAGGCGTGCCTTAAGTCGAGTATCATCGGAAGAGCCGTGCAGAAGGAGATATTGTCCCTTCATGCGGTGGATATCAGGGATTTTTCGTCAGATAAGCATAAAAAAGTGGATGATTATCCCTACGGAGGCGGTGCAGGCATGCTGATGCAGGCACAGCCTGTTTTTGACGCATGGAGGGATGTGTCAGGAGGCAGACATGTGAGGACGATCTGTCTGACGCCTCAGGGAACTCCTTTTACCCAGAGGAAAGCGGAGGAACTGGCAGAGGAGGAAGAACTGATCTTTCTGTGCGGACATTATGAAGGGATTGACCAGCGGGTGCTGGAGGAGACGGTGACGGATTATGTCTCCATCGGCGATTATGTCCTGACAGGCGGAGAGCTCCCTGCCATGGTGATGGTCGATGCCATTGCGAGACTGGTACCGGGAGTGCTGGGAAACGATGCTTCCGCGGAGGAGGAGAGCTTTTACAATGATCTGCTGGAGTATCCGCAGTATTCACGTCCTGAGGTCTGGCATGATAAGAGGGTGCCTGAGGTTCTGCTTTCCGGTGACCATAAAAGGATAGCGCAGTGGCGGCTGGAACAGTCAGAGCAGCGGACGGAGCAGATGCGACCTGATCTTTATGCGAAGTATGAGAGGAAACAGCGTCTGATCGGCCTGCTGATGAGGGATAAGAGAAATTACATCCATATGATTGAAAGCTTAAAAAGAGGCCGGGCGGAGATACTTTACTGGGAGGGGAACGATATCCTTCTCTATGACCGCAGATGTGTTACCTGTATGATTTCCGCTTCTTCCGGGGAGACGGGAGAGAAAATGCTGACGCTGATACCGGAGGAGACAGGTACTGTTGTGACTTCCCAGGCGTTTTTGAATGATATGCTGTGCGGGAGCGGCGATTTCGGCCGGGATCTTGAGCCGCAGGGGGTCAGGGTGGCTCAAAAGGATTTCCACATACATGATAGTTGCGGAACCGGAAGAAATGTGAGTATGCGTGGTAAATACGAGATTCACAGCGAGTGTTATCAGTTCTTTTACACACAGAAAGTGTCCCTGCCCGTAAAACACAGGGATATCCGGCCACTTACCATGGAGCATCTGGATTATGTCAGTGAGCATTACAGCTATGACGACAGGTCCTATGTGGAGGCCAGGATCAGAGAAGGCGTTATGTATGGTGCATTTGTGGAGAACAGGCTTGTGGGATTCATCGGTATGCACAATGAGGGCAGCATGGGGCTGCTGTATGTGGAGGAAGCATATCGCAGACGCGGTATCGCCCGGTCGCTGGAAGCCTTTCTGATCAACAGAACGCTGGAAAAGGGCCGGATACCCTACGGCCATGTGATCGTGGGGAACGGGAGCTCTTTTGCCCTTCAGGAGAAAATGGGCCTGTATCGTTCAGACAGGACAGTGTGGTGGCTGGAGCGCCATACCGGTACATAACATTCGGATACATCGCCAAACGGTCATGATAATGCGGAAAACAACAGATGATAAAATGATCGGATCAAGGAAAGGGATACAGAATGGAACAATGTAAAAATAAAGTGACGGCAGCAGTATTTGGAGCGGCTGCGGTCATAAATATTATCCTGCTGTTATTTGCAGCGCCCTTTACAGAGTATACATGGAAAAGAGAATTTGATCTGCCCAATATCCTGCTCCTGCCCATTGCGCTGCTTTTTATGGGAGTATTATACCTGACAGTCTGTCGACTGAGAGAGAAACTGCTCAGGTGCTGGGGGAAAGGAGGTGTCTTCACCGCGTTCTTATTCCTGTGCGAGGTATATTGGTGCTATAATACCTATTTCCGTACAGGATGGGACGCCGGGTTCTCCGTATGGCCGGCCGCGGTGGAGATGTCATATGGCGTACCGGTTACAAACGACTGGTATTTTTCCCTGTATCCCAATAACATTTTGATCACATGGCTGTATTCCATTATCTTGAGGATCAACTGGCGCTTTGGTATTCTGGACGCTCCCACAGGCATTTTTTCGCTGGTCATATTTAATTGTCTGATTTCGGCAATTACGGCGTATCTGGTTTTCAGGATCGTGGAGAAAATGGTAAATTCTTATGCGGCATTATACGCATGGATCCTGTACAGCGTCTTTATGGGAATTGCTCCCTGGCTGCTTATACCATATTCGGATTCCGTCATACTGTTTTTTCCCGTGGCGATCGTCTATCTGTACCTTTGCGGGAATAAGAATGTCGTCTTGAAGTGGTTTGCCATCGGATTTCTGACATATACGGCATTTCGCATAAAGCCGCAGGGATTGATCCCTTTTATCGCGATCTTCATCGTGGAATTTCTGGAAGCCTGCCATTCCAAACATATAAGGCAGTTTATCAGACCGGCCGCAGGACTTGCGGTTTCTCTCCTGGCAGGGACGTTGGCGTATCGGCTGATTCTGGCCGACACGGGGCTTGTCCTGGAAAAGGGACGAAGTTATGGTCTGGCTCACTATGTGATGATGGGGTTAAATGAGGAGGTGGATGGAACATGGTCCATAGATGACACCAGTTTTTCATACGAGATCGACGACCCTGAGGAGAGAAATGCCGCGGCGTGGAAAGTGGCGGGAGAACGTCTGAAGAATTACGGTTTTGCAGGGCTTATGGGACATCTGGCCAGAAAGCAGCTTGTTAATTTTAATGACGGTATGTTCTCATGGACTTATGAGGGCAGCGATTTCTGGACGGAAATATATGAAAGAAAGAATGACTATATCTCAGGCATACTCCGATCCATGTATTACGATGAAAAGAACAGGCATGTGCTCGCCACCTATTTACAGGCAATCTGGATCGCAATCCTTTTCCTGATGGGAGTGAGCATATTGCGGAAGGAAAAGAGCAGGGCGGTCAATGTATGCATGCTCACAGTGGTGGGGATATGTCTGGCCCAGCTGCTCCTGGAAGCAAGGGCGAGGTATATCTATGGATTTGCTCCCATAATGCTCATTCTGGCAGTGGTTGGCATAAATAATATTGTCGTAAAAGTTTTCAGACAGCCCTTCCCGGGAAGTCAAAATGAGCCTTAGACTTATGGAAATATTTAGAATCGAAAAAGCTTGCAAACAGGAGACAGATGTGTTAAAATCTAAACGTTGCGAAAACGAGATGGTCCTCTGTTACGGAAGGTATTAAGAACATCCATTTTATGAAGGAGGCTCAATATGAGTGATATTATCAGAGAAATCGAAGCAGAACAGTTAAAAGAGAAAGTAGACGATTTTAATGTCGGCGATACCGTTAAGGTATATGGTAAGATCAAGGAAGGCAACCGTGAGAGAGTCCAGATCTTTGAAGGTGTTGTACTGAAGAGACAGGGCGGGAGCAGCAGAGAGACTTTTACGGTGAGAAAGACCTCCAACGGCATCGGCGTTGAGAAGACATGGCCCCTGCATTCCCCTAATGTGGAGAAGATCGAAGTAGTCAGAAGAGGTAAGGTAAGACGTGCAAAGCTGAACTATCTGAGAGACCGCGTAGGTAAGAAGGCAAAGGTAAAAGAGCTGGTAAGATAATTGCTGTGAACAGTAA
>JAIEKC010000174.1:0-4385 GCA_029064505.1 Acetatifactor sp. | reverse complement strand
CATCAACTGTTCTATTTTCGCAGACTGATTTTTCATTGGAGTGTTCTTATATTCTGCCCGCCGCAACTGCGCCTTTACCCTGTATGCAACCTCTTTAGGACTGAAAGGTTTTGTTACATAATCGTCACTGCCTACTGCCAAGCCAAGCAATTTATCCAATTCATCATTTTTTGAAGACAGGAACAGAATGGGACAATGAGAAAACTGCCTGATCCGCGTACATCTCGCATCCGATGTACCTCTTTTTCTTTTGATACAAAGAAAGCTCCGCTTCCGCAGAGCTTTCCCACATTTTCTTTCAACCGCATGTACAGTCTGTCCCCTGCAGCCATACCGGTCCCAGCATACCGCTGGCCTCCACCGGCATGGTTTTTGACAGTCTGTCCCGCATTTTATGCACCAGAGTATTTGTCACCAACAGTTCCAGGTCATTTTTTCCTTTCCGAAGTCCTTTCAGCAGAAGGGTATAGGGCGGCGCTACCCGCACCGCCTGACATATCCCGTTCAGCCGCACTTCCAATGTCTCATAGACCTGACCGCAATCCAGGAGCGCGGTCCCTCCGTCAGTTTCCGGATCCCAGTCAAAGGAGATCTCATACCGGACCGTACCGGAAAATTCCGGTCTCTGCTCCTGTCCGGTAACATTTTTCAGGAATGTCCATATCTCCGGCGAACCAAATCGTTCTTCATTATATTCCCTGAAGGAGACCTGCCAAACGCCTGTCAGCTCCCGATGTCCGGCGCCGGAAGTCATCCCCTGTCTGTCAGCGTCCCTTCCCCAAAGCAGTGCGGCATCGGGTATTTCCATCCCCGGATCTGTATTTCCCCAATACAATACTTTTGTCTCATATGGCGCCAGACGCAGACAGATCTGCCCCCGGTCATTTTGTTCTGTTCCATACAGACAATTATCCCAACCGTCATACCAGGAAAAATTTCTCCGGTCGCCATGGATCGTGCTCTGATCCGGCTCCTGACAAATGCCATTTCCCGCTTTCGCGATGCTCGCCACGCCTGAGCTGTTCTGTCGCCCTTCCGCAGGCACGGATCCGGGTCTCAGGCAGTCCGGGGTTGCTGCTTCCCACAGTCCCTTTACCTCCACCCAGGTATCCACCCGTTCCGTAGGATGTTCGTTAAAGAACAGATAAAACATTCCTTCCGGCTGCCTGTACTGGTGATACCGCAGCCAGGGCTGCGGCTCGGATAACCTGATCTCTCTGATGTCCTCCTTCAGACATGCCAGGAGCTTTTCCCGACTGCCCTTGCAGAAAATACCTGCAGCTTTCCGGATATCTTCCTCTCTGCCTTCTGCCACCGTGCATTTTCTCACTCCCATTTCTCCGGTCCTGATCACCTCAGGATATTCTCCCACGAACACTACCGGAAAACCAACCTGGGCCGCCCGCTCTATCCACCGCGCCATTTTCTCCGGAATAAAAGCACATTCCGGTACGATCAGCACGGAATAAGAAGCATTACCCACTTGCATTACAGTTCCGTCTTCTGAAAAGCGGCTCTCTCCCAGAAGCCAAATGGGCACCACATCAAAATCAATCTGACTGCGCATCAGACATTTCCCGACTTCCTCAAAGGGCATGCAGTCTCCCATCCAGCTCATTTCCGCCGTATAGAGCAGCGCCGTATGGATCACACTGTCTCCTCCATTGAACAAATGACACATTCTGTTCATATACATCATAAGATTCCGGAACCAGGGAAATTGGGGATTCCGTCCCTGGGCATAGAAATGGGGCGGGCAGTCAGGATCCGGAAAAGGCGCCGGAGTAAATGCATGCGGTACGAACCAGTTCACACCTCTAACCAGCATATGATCCGCGATCCATTTCATCAGCTTCAGACCTTCGGTCCACCCATAGGCTCCATAGACCTCACAGATTGTACGTCCCTTTTTCTTTCCGTCCAGATGGGCCAGGGAGCTCCCCATTTTTCCGAGCCCATAATGGAAGAACCTGCCGTCATAAGTATTCTTTCCGCCGATATGATAAAAATCTCTGTCATCATATCCCGGGCGGATCTGCTGCAGCACCACATCTATTCCCGACATATGCTGCCCCCACAGCGCCTTAAAAAAATGGCCTGTTCCATACCCTGTCCGGGCATGGTTTCCATTGTCCTCCACCACATGACCGATATACTCCACACCGTGATCCTCGCACCAGTTCCCCACCTGCACACAGAAATTCCGGCTGTACAGTTCCGTTGCCATGGTCATATATCCGTATCTTGCCCTCTCCGTATATCCTTTCAGCTCACTCCAGAGAGCGGCAAGACAGAGATTTTTCTCCTCTCCCCAGGCTTCCGCACAGCATTTCGCCAGCTCCCTGCTCCAGGGCAAAAGCATGGTCGGCTGCCCGATCCCCGTGTCGGGATATTCTCCAAAGGTATTGCCGAACTCCGGCTCATCCGAGAAAAAGCCGGCAAACACATTACCGAACCTTTCCCGGTAATGCTGCCAATGAGGTTCATAAACCGTATCCAGAAAGAATGCCACCGCATCCCGGTCCAACAGATTACAGTAATTTTTCCGGCATTTATCCCCTTCCCGCAGAGTTTTCAATACCACAATGCGCCAGTATCCGTCGGGCACCGGCCAATACACGATCCCGTCTCTGACACAGGAGGTGATATCCACCGGCGGCAGTGCCTCCTCCGATATTCCCTGACAGCTTACTGCCACCACTCCCACAAGCTCTTCCTTATCCTCCAGCCGGATCAGAAAAGAGGCCTCCCTGTCAGGTCCCATCACATCCACCGTGTAGTGATCCAGAAAAACCTTCCCATACTCCGGGTGCGATGCGATCTGCCCGTTACAATATCCCGTGGGAAAATGAGCATCGTCCAATACCCAGACACGCATCTCTCTGGCGGCAGCTTCCTCCAGGATCACATCCATATCTCTCCACCAGCCCGCACCCACATAATCAGGATGGGGCCTTGACTCCACACAGACCGCACGAATACCGGACATATGGATCTTTTCCATATAGGCCCGCAGTGTCTCCTCCGGCTCCCCATGCTGCCAGAAGAAAGGAATTATATAATTACCTTCACGCCCTTTCAATACCTCCTCAAGTCTTCGCTCCATAGCGCATTCTCCTTTCATGACTGAAAATCCATTTCCCGACCTGTACATCCCGATCATCTGACCGGTGCGCTCCATTCCGGTCATACCTCGGGCTACACCTCTCTGATCACGGCCGGCCAGTTTTCCTCCAGCCACCGGCATACCTCCGGCACCGATATTTCATGTCCTCCCGGAAAGAGCACTGTGGAACAATTTCCTGCCGCCCCCAGTCGCTCATATAGTTCTTCCAGATACGAAAAGGCGATTCTGCTGCCTTCTGCCGGAAAAATGGGATCCTCACTTCCGTTCATCACCAGCAGCTTTTTCCCCGGCGCCGCCAGCGCTGTGATATGATGACTTTCCCCCAGTTCGATCTGACCCGGCACATAGTTGCAGATACAATGCACCATAGCCATGGTGCTGTATTTATACAGGTTGGGATACCCGGACACCATCATGGCCTCGATCCGATCGTCCAGAACCCCTACATAATTACAGATATGTCCGCCTCCGGACATCCCATACACGCCGAAACGGTCCATGTCCAGAGCCTTCTGTGCGAAATCCAGTGTTTTTATGGCCTCCCATACTCTGATGCCTGCAAGGTTCAACCCACAGTTCAGCAGCCACGGCTCTGTTTCCGCGCAACTCTCACAGGCACCCAGATCATCCGCTGCATCCCGCCGTTTCGCCTCTCCTAATGCAAACAGTTCCGGTACCAGAACCACGTACCCTCTTTGCGCCAGCACCATCCCCAATGCCGGTCGTTCCACACTGAGCGCCCTGTAGGCACCTTCCGCTCCTCTGGGATCGTGGCCGTTCAGATACAGCAGGGCGGAGCGCCGGGAAACAGCGCCTTCCTCCCCTGCATACAGCACATGCACAGCCAGGGACAGATCCCTGATCACGTTCACCCGGTATTTTCCGATGCAGATCCCGTCCTCCGTCTTCTCCTCCAACTTCTGCCACGCAAGGGGGACGTCATAGCGCTGCTTCAACAGGGGCAGCTTCAGCGTATCCCGTATCTGTTCTTTTTTGGCCTGCTGATAATCTTTCCAGTTGTCCACCTCGTTCAGTGGATCCCCTGCCCTCCTCACCACATCCTCATAAACCATCTCCATAAAAGAAGAAACCTCAAACCTGTTCATTCTATTTCCTCCTCGTATAATCATATTTCCTCTCACGCAATTCCTGTCATACGCTTTTCTATTTATCCCTTCACCGCCCCCACTGTGATCCCTTTCACAAAATACTTCTGCAGGAACGGATAGATCAGCAATATCGGCAATAACGTCAGCAC
>JAIEKC010000173.1:0-7185 GCA_029064505.1 Acetatifactor sp. | reverse complement strand
ACCCAGCGCTTCAGAGTTTTTTCATCCTGCACGGAGAAATCGGCGGCATAGCCCCTGGACTGAACCGTCTTATACAGTTTGCTCCGTTTGTCAACCTCACTCTCTGTGAAGACAAAATAAGTCGTTTCGTTGGGAGCGGCGAGATATTCCGCCATCTTCTCTCCTCCGGATCTGAAAAGACCGCTGTTGCTGATAAAAATAACGCGCCGTTCCGCGAGAAAAGGCAGGGTCTCGGCCAGATCGATGATCTCGCCCACAGAGATATTTTTGCCCTCATAAAAGTGAACATTCATGGTGTCGTCCTCACTGCAGAGAGCTTTCCGCAGACGATCCCTGTACTGTCTGCGCAGATAGCGTTCTTCCCCGTACAGAAGATAGACCTGTTTGAAATTTCCCTGCTTGATGTCCTCATTGATCTGCTTCATATTTTCTCCGTTTCCATGTGCTGTACTCTCGGAATCTCCGTCTCCTCTTTACTGAGGCTGCGGGAGACCGCCTTTGCCGATCCTCTGCTTTTTCGACCGTATTTCCTTCGGGAGTCAAATCCCCTCTGTCAGGATTTCGGGAGTATATTCCCGCGAGCAATGAGCCAAGCCAGCGTAGCTGGCTTTGTGCCGCTGCTTGCACGAGCATAAAGTCAGCAGGCTGACTTGGCGAATGCCGCGAGGTCACAATACCAAGGTGTCCAAAGGACACCTTCTGCTCTGCAGCGGGGTCTTTGATTGTGTATACATATGATCGGCTTCAAAATTCCCGATAAAATTGCTGTTTTTATTGTACCCGATTATTCTCTGCCATGCAAGCGGCGTTGAATCCTCCAAACATTTCCAATAAAAATTTTCCAAAAACCGACAAAAAATGATAGCATTTTTCCCAAAATATTGGTAAAAACAGCAGGAATTTGAGCGAATATCACTTTTTTTGGTGAAGATAAGGTTTTTTTGCGATGGCTTTGAGTTGATTCGGCAATCTTTTATCTTTTATAATAGGGAAAGCACGAAATTTAGATGTTTTTATTCTTGGAGGTAGCATTATGGAACAATTAAACATTACCGCTACGAAGGATAACGAGAAAATATACAAAATTTTGGGAGATTTGATGGATGCTGACAAGGAATTTCAGATCATGATCACGGTTCCTTCCGCCAGGAATAAATCCGCCAGAGCAACCATACAGAGCGCGGAGAAGGAGAAACAGCAGTCGGACCGCGATCTGGAGAAGGATGTCACCAACATGATCCATGAGATCGGTGTTCCCGCCCATATCAAGGGATACCAGTATCTGCGGGAAGCCATTATGATGTCGGTGGAGGATCCCGGTATGATCAGTTCCATCACCAAAATTCTCTATCCTACCATAGCAAAACGTTTTCAGACCACGCCCAGCAGGGTGGAGCGCGCGATCAGGCATGCCATAGAAGTGGCATGGAGCCGGGGAAGGATGGAGACACTGGATGCCCTGTTCGGCTATACCATAGACACGGGGAAGGGCAAGCCTACCAATTCGGAATTCATAGCCCTCATCGCGGACCGGATCCGGTTATCATACCGGAACTGAACAGATCACGGTTCACCGGAGGGGAACATAACCGGATGTGGCAGTTCAGACAGTCCCTCCCACGAAGTCAGAATCGCGTTTCCGCGCAATTTTGCGGGACCTGCGAGGGCAGTGTGCATCATTGTGACAGCTCGGTGACCTGTCCGAACTGTTACATCCGGACAGAAGTGAAACACAGAAAATAAAAAAGAAATACTTTCCACTGAATGGGGAATGATGTATAATGAATGTATATATATTTCGGTGGAGGGTTACGATGAAGAAAATATTATTTGCAGCATCAGAAGGTGTACCTTTTATCAAGACAGGCGGCTTGGCGGATGTAGTGGGATCGCTGCCAAAATGTATTGATAAAGAATATTTTGACGTCCGGGTCATTATTCCCAAGTATTCCTGCATGAAACAGGAATGGAAGGACAAGATGCAGTATGTGACTCATTTTTACATGGATTTTAACTGGAAGAATGAGTATGTGGGAGTGATGGAAGCGGTTGAAGACGGTGTCCATTATTATTTTATTGATAATGAATACTATTTCAGCGGCATGAAAGTGTACAGTGACGATCCCAAATGGGAGATCGAGAGATACGCTTTCTTTTCCAAGGCGCTGTTGTCCGCGCTTCCGGCAGTCGGCTTCCAGCCGGATCTGATCCACTGCCATGACTGGCAGACGGGCCTGGTACCCGTGTACTTAAAGGAACGCTTCCATGAGGGAGATTTCTTCCGCAATATGAAGTCGGTCATCACCATTCATAACCTGAAATTCCAGGGGAAATGGGATACGAAGACGGTTCAGAACATCACCGGTCTGCCCGGATATTATTTTACCCCCGACAAACTGGAAGCATACAAGGACGCCAATCTGTTAAAGGGAGGTATCGTCTTTGCGGATGCGGTGACCACTGTGAGCAATACTTACGCGGAAGAGATCAAGACGCCGTTTTACGGGGAGGGACTGGACGGTCTGCTCCGTGCCAGAAGCAACAGCCTGAGGGGAATTGTGAACGGTATCGATTATGCGGATTTCAATCCGGAGTCAGACAAGCGTATCGTGCGCCAGTATGATGCCGCGAACTTCCGCAAGGAGAAAGTGAAAAACAAGCGCGCTCTGCAACAGGAGCTGGGATTGTGCCAGGATGACAGGAAGATGATGATCGGTATTGTCTCCCGCCTGACGGACCAGAAGGGGTTTGACCTGATCGCCTATATCATGGATGAGCTTTGCCAGGATGACGTGCAGCTGGTGATCCTGGGAACCGGCGAGGAGCGTTATGAGAATATGTTCCGTCATTTTGACTGGAAGTATCATGGCAAGGTTTCCGCCAATATTTATTACTCCGAGGATCTGTCCCATAAGATTTATGCTTCCTGTGACGCTTTCCTGATGCCTTCTCTGTTCGAGCCTTGCGGGTTGAGCCAGCTTATGGCCCTGCGCTACGGAACCATTCCCATCGTGCGCGAGACGGGCGGTCTGAAGGATACCGTAGAACCTTACAATGAATTTGAGAATACCGGAACCGGATTCAGCTTTGTAAATTATAATGCACATGAAATGTTGAATACAATTCGCTATGCCGAGCATATCTATTATGATAAGAAGCGCGAGTGGAACAAGATGGTGGACCGTGCCATGGCAGCAGATTTCTCATGGCACGTATCTGCGCTGAAATATCAGGAAATGTACGACTGGCTTATAGGATAGGGATTGTATGGCAGACAACGGCAGCAAGAAGAACAGCTTCATCATGCAGGCGGGAATATTGGCGGCGGCCGGTATTATCAGCAGGATCATAGGGCTCCTTTACAGGAGCCCTTTGCAGCGTATCATCGGTGACCTGGGACTTGGATATTATCATACCGCTTATAATTATTATACCATTATCCTGTTGATCTCTTCCTACAGCATTCCTTCCGCGATCTCCAAGGTGATCGCCCAGAAACTGGCGCTGAAGGAATTCAGAAATGCACACAGGCTGTTTCAGTGCGCCCTTGTCTATGTGCTGGTGGTGGGAGGTGCTGCCAGCCTGTTCCTGTTCTTCGGGGCGGGCCTGCTTGTGGATAAAGAGACAGTGCCGGTTCTGCGCATTTTTGCGCCGACTATCTTTGTCTATGGCATTTTGGGAGTGCTGAGGGGCTATTTCCAGGCGCATAAGAGCATGGTACAGACATCCATATCCCAGATACTGGAGCAGATCGCCAACGGAGTGATCAGTGTGGCAGGGGCGTATCTGCTGATCCGGTCTGTCATGGGCACTCTGGATGTTCCCGCCACGGAGGCGGAGCAGGTGGTGCGGGCCACGGCCGGTGCAAGCGGAAGCGCTTTGGGAACCGGTGTGGGCGTCGCTGTGGCGCTTTTGTTTATGTTGGGGATGTACGGGCTGAACCGGGGGCTGATCATGAGAAGAGTCCAAAGGGACAGACACCGGGAGGTGGATTCCTGTGGGGCGATGATCAGGACGATCACTTCCGTGGTCACACCGTTTATTCTGAGCACCGCCATTTATAATCTCAGCGGCGCGGTGAATAACCGGATTTATACAAAATGGTATCTGGGGATAAAGGAACTGGGAGCTACGGATATTTTTTCCAGATGGGGAATATTTAACGGTCACGCGCTGACTATTTCCAACATTCCCATCGCGTTTGCAACGGCTATGGCATCGGCAGTGATCCCTTCTGTGGCGCAGCTGGTTGCGGCCAGGGAGATGGGAGAGGCCAGAGCAAAGATCGGTCTTGCCGTAAAGACCACAATGATCATCTCCATTCCCTGTGCGGTGGGACTTCTGGTTTTGGCGAGACCCATAACCTGCCTGCTGTTTTCCTATACCACGGAGGAGGCGGAGGATCTGGCCACAAGACTTCTGATGGCGCTGGCCCTGTCGGTGATCTTCTATGCGTTGTCCACATTGAACAGTTCCATTTTACAGGGAGCGGGCAGAGTGAATACCCCCATCCTGAATGCGGCCATTGCGCTGACGGTACAGACGGGGCTTGCCATGGGGCTTCTGTACGGGACGAAGCTGGATCTGTACAGCATTGCCATCGCCAATACGGCGTATTCCTTCATTATGTGCATGCTGAACCAGAGGGCCGTCCGCAGGGCGGTGGGATACCGGCAGGAGATAGTGCGCAGCTTTTTGATCCCCGGTCTTGCGGCTGCCTTTATGGGAGCCGCCGCATGGGCGGTGTATGAGGGACTGCTGCTTCTGACGAAATCGCCCCGGATCTCGGTGATCCCTGCGATCTTGATCGGTGCGGGGGTGTATTTTGTGATGCTGATACTCATGAGGGGAGTGACGGAGAAGGAATTGAGGAGCTTCCCAAAGGGGAATTTGCTGGTGAAGGTGGCAAAGAAGTGCAGACTGATACGGTGAGCTGAAAGCGGGTTCGAACGGGAGCATCCGTCCGGTTTTAGGAATTGTTTGTTAAGAAGTAACTTTGCATTTGGCGCAGAATGAGTTTCCGGCTGCAAGGCAGAGGAACCCCGCTGCAAAGCAGCGGGGCATTGACGGATCTTGACAGTCACGAAGTTATAGAGCGCCTTTTACAGCACGCTGTCCAAAGTCTCAAACAATTTCTGTATATCAATGGGTTTGGCAATATGGCCGTTCATACCGCACTTCAGCGCCTCCTGCTTATCTTCCTCAAAGGCATTGGCGGTCATGGCGATGATCGGTATGGAAGCCAGTTCCCGGTTCTCCAGGCGGCGGATTTCCTGAGTTGCCTCGTAACCGTTCATGACCGGCATCTGCACATCCATCAGTACCACCTGATAATATCCCGGCTCGGACTGCGCCACCATCTCCACAGCGGCTCTGCCGTTTTCTGCTACTTCCGTGGTAAATCCCGCGTCTCCCAGAATTGCCACCGCGATCTCCTGATTCAGTTCCACATCCTCCACCAGCAGAATGCGCCCGGTATGATGCTTCGCAGTGTCTTTGGCGGCGCTTTCTTCCTTTGTATCGCTTGGCTGTATTACCGACTGCAGACAGGTCCTCAGCTCCGACAGAAACAGCGGTTTGCCGCAGAATGCCGTGACGCCTGCTTCTTTCGCCTCCGTCTCGATATCTGTCCAGTCATATGCGGTCAGCACGATAACCGGTACATCCTGTCCCGTCTCCTTGCGGATCCGCCGAGTCACTTCCACACCGTTCATGTCGGGCAGCAGCCAATCCACGATATATACGGAATAATCGTCGCTCCGCATCACCGCCTGATGAGTGCGCAGCACAGCCTCTTTTCCGGACAGTGTCCACTCGGCGCGCATGCCAAGCTGTCCCAGCATGTAGGAAACGCTGTCACAGGTGTTGAAATCATCATCCACCACCAGAGCCCTGCAATTTTTCAGCTCCGGTATTCCCTGCAGCTCTCTCGAGTCGGAAGAGAGACGGAATGTGAAGGAAACGGTAAATTCCGTTCCCACACCCTGTTCACTCTTTACGCGAATGGTGCCGTTCATCATGTCCACGATATTCTTCGTGATGGCCATTCCGAGACCGGTTCCCTGGATCTTACTGATGGTAGTGTTCTGTTCTCTTTCAAAGGGCTCAAAAATATGATCCACAAATTTCTGACTCATGCCGATACCGTTGTCTTTGATGCAGAATTCGTAATTGGCATAGCCCGCGGGGGCACCGGATTTTTCGGTGATCCGCATACTGATCGTACCGCCCGCACCGGTATACTTCACGGCGTTGCTGAGCAGATTCAGAAGAATCTGATTCAACCGGAGCTTGTCACAACAGATATCCTCGTCCAGGACATCCACCGTGTCGATCTGCAGTTCCAGCTGTTTCGCATGGATGTCCGCCTGCAGGATATTCCGCAGCCCGTGTAAAATATCCGGCAGACTGCATGGCTTTTCGTCCAGATTGATCTTTCCGCTCTCAATGTGGCTCATATCCAATATATCATTGATCAGGCTCAGAAGGTGATTTCCGGAGGTCATGATCTTTTTGAGATACTCAGCCACCTGTTCCTTCTGATCAATGTGGGAGATGGCCAGATTCGTAAATCCCACGATGGCATTCATGGGCGTGCGTATGTCGTGGGACATATTTGACAGAAATACGCTCTTTGCCTTGCTGGCCCTGTTTGCCTGTGAAAGCGCGGCCTCCAGCAGACTGTTCTGCTCCATTTCCTTGTGGATCTCCGCATCCACATTGCGGAATCCCAGAACGATCCCCAGAGCGCCGTCACCGGTCCCCACCGCAACTGCTTTCACCTGAAAATATATGACTTTGTCGTCTTTACATTTGCGATAGTTGATATAGTATTGTTTCTTTTCGGAAAGCTCTTTTTTCAGTGTGTCTGGAGAGATGGCCAGACGCAGCATTTCCCGGTCGTCCTCATGAACCCATTCCTGTATGTACTGTTCCATGCTTTCCTTCAGCGATATCCCGCCGCTGAAGAGGCTGTCTGTTTTCCAGCCGTCGCTTCTGATCGGAGTCACCGTGCCTGTCTCAGGGTCTAAGAAGCAGACCAGCTTGAAATCTATGCTCAATGCCTGAACCAGATCCATCTGACGTCTCTGGTTCTCGCTTTCCTGAAGCTTCTGTGCGGTGCAGTCCAGAAGAAAGCGCTGGGAAAAGAGCTCTCCCTTTTCCCGGAAAAGTTTGATATTGCCC
>JAIEKC010000172.1:0-11752 GCA_029064505.1 Acetatifactor sp. | reverse complement strand
ATAATACAAATAAAAGTTTAAAATTTAAGTGTTGTGAATTGCTTGTTAGAATGTTTTCAGTCCTTTTGGACAAGTACATACATTCTATGAAAGATCACAGGCTGCCCGACAGCGTGTGGTCGAAGTGTACAATGAAAATGAAATAAGGAGGTGCTCCTGCAAGATGCTTATCTATGTGATCATTGCATTGGTCAGCATCCTTGTGACAGCTGTTGCTACCACGTTTATCGTATCCGCTTATCAGAAGAAAGTGGCTGCGTCTACAGTGGGTAATGCGCAGGAGAAAGCAAGGGAGATTATTGATGAAGCCCTGAAAACTGCGGAGACAAAAAAGCGCGAATCATTACTTGAAGTCAAGGAAGAGTCCATTCGTACCAAGAATGAACTGGACAAGGAGATCAAGGAACGCAGAGCGGAGGCCCAGCGTTATGAGCGCAGAGTCCAGCAGAAGGAAGAGAACATCGATAAGAAAGCTGAAGCGATCGAGAAACGGGAAGCCAGTCTGGCGTCCAAGGAAGAATCCCTCAATAAGATGCGGGATGAAGTTTCTAAATTGAATGAGCAAAGAGTACAGGAACTGGAAAGAATTTCCGGATTGACCTCTGAACAGGCAAAAGACTACTTATTGAAAATTGTTGAAGACGAAGTAAAACATGAAACGGCTGTGATGATCAAGGAACTGGAGAGTCGCGCCAAAGAAGAAGCAGACAAAAAGGCGAAGGAGTATGTGGTATCGGCCATTCAAAGATGTGCCGCCGATCATGTATCTGAGACTACTATCTCCGTCGTACAGCTTCCGAACGATGAGATGAAGGGTAGGATCATCGGCAGAGAAGGACGTAATATCCGTACTTTGGAGACTATGACAGGCGTTGACCTGATCATTGATGACACTCCCGAGGCAGTTATTCTGTCCGGGTTCGATCCCATTCGTCGTGAGGTTGCAAGGATTGCTCTTGAAAAGTTGATCGTTGATGGACGTATCCATCCTGCCAGAATCGAAGAAATGGTAGAAAAGGCCCAGAAAGAAGTCGAGATCATGATCAAGGAGGAAGGTGAGGCGGCTACGCTGGAAGTCGGCGTACATGGTATTCATCCCGAACTTGTAAGGCTTCTGGGTAAGATGAAATTCCGGACAAGCTATGGTCAGAATGCGTTAAAGCATTCCATAGAGGTAGCGCAGCTGTCAGGTCTGCTGGCTGCTGAGATGGGATTGGATGTGAGGCTTGCAAAGCGTGCCGGCCTGCTCCATGATATCGGCAAGTCTGTTGACCATGAGATGGAAGGATCTCATATTCAGCTGGGTGTCGAGCTCTGTAAGAAATATAAGGAGAATTCTATAGTTATCAACGCCGTAGAATCTCATCACGGCGATGTGGAAGCAACATCCCTCATCGCATGCATTGTACAGGCCGCAGATACAATTTCTGCTGCAAGGCCGGGTGCCAGAAGGGAAACTCTGGAGACCTATACCAGCAGATTAAAGCAATTAGAAGAAATAACAAACAATTTCAAAGGTGTAGACAAATCTTTTGCTATTCAGGCAGGTCGTGAGGTTCGTGTCATGGTGGTACCGGAGCAGATTACAGATGCCGATATGGTTCTTCTGGCTCGTGATATTTCCAAGCAGATTGAGGCTGAATTGGAATATCCGGGACAGATCAAGGTAAATGTGATCCGGGAAAGCCGCGTGATTGATTACGCAAAGTAAACCATAATACTTTTGCTTGAAAATTTCATATGGATGAAAGCCGCTGTGTAAAAGCACAGCGGTTTTTTAATCTCTCATGATCGGCATGATAATACTGCCATGCCCGAAGATCAGTCTGCACTATGCGTGAAGCGGTAAGGATCTGTTAAAAGTGATTTTCAAACCACCGTCCTGAGCATGAAAAACTTTTGGAAAATATGTATTATTTTGATTGCATACCTATTTTACATGGTCTATAATCTTTATGCAGGGCGTATGAGACAATGTATGAAGGCATTATTGGCGGAAGACAGAGAGGCAGAGGGATTTCCGGTAAGCGGAACAGGTGCCGGAGCGTGTGTTGATTACTTGAGATTCAATGCAATGATGTACTGGGGGAAAGGCCCGGAAACCGTCTGTCTGTGAGCTGTATGCGGGTCCCCTGTCAGAAGAGATTGTAATGGAGAAAGGGTGGTCAATGTTATGGAAGAATATAAGCGTTTGAAAAGAGATCTGGTGGCGAAGGGAGTCATTATAGATTATTATCAGGATACCATGCTGATCCCAAACGGGAACACGGCAAAATGGGATCTGATCGATCACAAGGGAGCGGCAGCTGTTGTGGCTGTGCGGGATGACGGAAAGCTTCTGATGGTGCGCCAGTATCGCAATGCGTTGGAACGAAATACCCTGGAGATTCCGGCAGGCGGTTTAAATGGGAGGGAAGAACCTGCCATGGATGCCGCAAGGCGTGAATTGGAAGAAGAGACGGGTTATACCTGTGACAGTATGGAACTGCTTAATTCCATCTATACCACGGTTGCCTTCTGCAATGAGAAAATCGACATCTATCTGGCAAAGGAACTGAAGAAAGGCAGACAGCATCTGGACGAGGATGAGTTTCTCAATGTGGAGGCGTATTCTTTAGAGGAATTAAAGCAGATGATATACGACTGTAAGATACAGGATTCCAAGACTATCTGCGGAATACTCACATATGCGTCAAAATTTGGAAAGGATATCTGAGTTACACACGGAAGAATCGCATGGGAAGCGATTCTTCTCATGGATCGTCTGTGCCGCCGCAGGCGGTATGTCTGTAAGTGTGGTAAGAAAGATAAGAAAAACAGCATGGCTTGCAAAAGACTCTTGAGGTGAGAACATCATTTCAAGGGTCTTTTTTTGCAGGCACGCTGCTCAATTGTGTCGGAGGTCTGGATGACGCGGATTTCGGCAGGGTGGTCATAAATGGCAGGGACAGCTTTCCGACGGTCAGAGGACCTTCCCGGCAGATCAGGGAGATGACTGTGGTGGATACCATTGGCGCGGACTGAAGTTATGATGCATAGAGTGTTTTTTACCCGCATAAGATAGAGTGAAAAGAAGGATCTGCGGCATGAGGGGGTAGCGTGAGAAGAACACGGACACAGTGTTTTATTGAAATTCCGCTGTGGTTGAGCGGTCGGCCGGGCTGCTTCGCAACATGGAATTCCTGTGTGGAAAAGGGGCCGGGCGGAACGGCAGCCGGGATGGAATAATGACAGGGAAGGTGCGGGTAACAGCAAATATGCGTATGGGTATGCGTCTTATCGGAAACAGATTGGGAACCGGGAAAGTCCCGGTTTTGCAGCTTTTCGCAGTGGGATTTCTGATCGGGATCCTGATCATGAAGATCGGAGAGAGCATTTTATTGGAGAAAACGGGATTATTTGATGAGGAGGTACTTTACCACATGAAATATATGACCGTGGACCACAATGCTCTCTTTTGCTATGTCCTTCGGAAGAGACTGTTGACCGTTCTGATCCTGGCGGTTCTGTCCACCACTTATCTGGGAATGGCGGTCTGCGTGGGTGCGGCGCTGTGGTATGGAGCGGCGGCAGGGGGAGTGCTGGCGGTGATGGTGATGCGGTACGGCATAAAAGGGATCCTTCTGGCGGCAGCCAGCCTGTTTCCCCATTATCTGATCTATTTCCCGGCGATCTTTACCCTTCTGGCATGGGGGGAAAGCGTGTACGGAAGCATTTATCACAGGATCGGAACGGAGACGGAAAAGAATGTCCTGATCAAAAATATGGGGCAGCTTGCGGCGATCGTCGGAATGACCGTGGCAGGCTGCGCCCTGGAAGGATATGTAAATCCTGAAGTGTTTTTAAGCTTGCTGAAGATCTTTTGAAGTCTCTTTCTGACGTTCTCCCCCTCTCCACATCAGGGCTGACGGAGGTTTAATCTCGCTGCTGTGCGGCATAAATGGTTTATTCGTACTCTGCGATGTCGTAGATCAGCTTCTCGGAAGCTTCCCAGCCCAGGCAGGGATCCGTAATGGATTTGCCGTAGATACCGTCGCCGATCTTCTGGCAGCCCTCCTCTATGTAGCTTTCCACCATGACTCCCTTTACGAGATTGTAGATATCACGGTTCAGCTTGCGGCTGTGCATGACTTCCTTGACAATGCGGATCTGCTGTTCAAACTGCTTGCCGGAGTTGGAGTGGTTTGCGTCGATGACGCAGCCGGGATGCTTCAGATCCATTTTTCCGTACATATCCAGCAGCAGGTTCAGATCCTCATAGTGATAGTTGGGAATATTATTCCCATGCTTATTTACCGCGCCCCGCAGAATGGTGTGGGTCAGGTCGTTGCCGGAGGTCTGTACCTCCCAGCCCCTGTAGATAAAGGAGTGGGGATGCTGTGCCGCATAGACGGAATTCAGCATAACGGACAGATCGCCGCTGGTAGGATTCTTCATGCCAGCGGCAACGTCGAAGCCGCTGACAGTGAGGCGGTGCTGCTGGTCCTCCACGGAGCGGGCGCCGATAGCCACATAAGAGAGGATATCGGATACATAGCCCCAGTTCTCGGGATAGAGCATCTCGTCCGCAGCGGTCAGTCCGGTCTCGGAAATGGCGCGGATGTGCATTTTCCGCATGGCGATCAGACCCGCGAGAAAGTCGGGCTTCTTTTCCGGATCAGGCTGATGGACGATTCCCTTATAGCCCTCGCCGGTGGTGCGGGGTTTATTGGTATAGATCCTGGGGATGAGGATCAGCTTATCCTTTACCCGGGCATTCAGCTTTGCCAGGCGGTTGATATAATCGCAGACGGAATCCTCATTGTCTGCGGAGCAGGGGCCTATGATGACCAGAAATTTCCTGCTCTTTCCGGTCAGGACATCCCTGATCTCGGCATCTCTCTGTGCTTTGATCCCGGAAAGCTTCCCGGGGAGCGGATGTTGCTGCCTGATCTCCTCCGGGGAGGGCAGCTTTTGTATAAATTCAAAACTCATAATATATCAATCCTTTCCAGTCACAGTTGTTCAAATGGATCAATGCCCGCAGGAAACGCTCTGCGGGTCTGTCGTGTGCGGTCAGCCGGACAAAAGCCATATATCGGAGAAACAGGCTCCGGTCTGGAAAACAGTGTTTCAGACCGGTTCCGGACAGCTATTACATTATAGTACAAGTGTGAAAAAGGCGCAAGTTTTACTTGACAGCGGAAACGGCAAAAATTATACTGTAAATGAGAATGGTTCTCAAAATATCCCGCAGCACAAATTTACTGTCACAGAGATTTGTAAGACGCATAGGATATTTATATCACGACGAAACGGAAAGGATGGATGTAATGGCGGATATTATTATTATCACTGCGTTGGCAGTCCTTGTGTTCTTTATAGTGCGCAGCCAGCTTCGCAAGCTGCGGAAAGGGCAGTGCGGCGGGGGATGCGCGGGCTGTTGCGGAAGCTGCGGAGGCGGTTGCGGAACCCCGGTGGATCAGGCAGATGAATAAGGTGGTTGATTGAAAGGACATTTTTATATGTCCTTTTTAAATTTTTTTCTTTGCGAAAATTGCGTAGTATGATATAATGTGTTTTAGTGAGAAGAACATGCCCGCATATTCGGCGGGCGGCAAATGGCGATCACGGATCGCAGACTTGTGATATGCTGGTCTTATTCAGCGAAGGTAACGACCGAATGGCATCCGTTGCGGATCACAGGATGATGTGCGTATGCCGGTATGGAAGTGCCCCGGAATACGGGAAACAGATTAGGGGATCAGATGGGATTATGCCGGAGAATAAAAGTCTCGCCACTGATGACAGACACAGCAGGCACAGGCATGCGCAGTGGCAGAAAAAATATATTGTCCTGATGCTGATGCTGGCAATGGCGATACCTGGTGCGTTATGCATTGTCCTGTTTGCCAGAGTCTACTGTCTGAATGAAGCATTGGATGCACTGTCATTGCAGGTGAAGGATCTGACAGGGACGGTGGTGGAACAGCGGCAGGAGATGGAGGAACTGATAGAGGAGCTTCATTTGTACAGAAAGGCAGGAGCTGTTGTCACCAACCGGTCAGGAAGCTGGGAGGGAGAGTCGGATACGGAAGAGGAGGTATCGTGGGAGCCGGGACAGCCAGAGGATTCGGAAGAGTCTCTGCACAAAGTTTACCTGACGTTTGATGACGGTCCCAGCATTTATACGGACGATATTCTGGAAATATTGGACAGGTATGGCGTCAAGGCAACTTTCTTTGTGGTGGGAAAAGAATCGGATTCGGAGAAAGAAGCTCTGTCTATGATCGTGGATGGCGGGCATACTCTTGGTATGCACAGCTACAGTCACAAGTATGCTGAACTATATCGGTCTGTGGAAGATTTTGCGGACGACTTTGTGAGGCTGCAGAGCTATCTTTATGACGTGACCGGGGTGGAGAGCCGGTTTTACCGTTTTCCCGGGGGATCGTCCAACACAGTCAGTGATATTGATATGGAGGAGTTTGCCGATTATCTGGAAAGTCAGGGCGTACAGTTCTATGATTGGAATATTGCCTCGGGAGATGCAGGGAGCATACCTCTTTCCGTGGATACACTGGTCAGGAACAGCACTGAGGGGATTGGGGAAAACAGTACTTCTATCATACTTTTCCATGATTCTGCGGATAAGCGCAGCACGGTGGATGCGCTGCCCATTATCATCGAGAAGATCTTGGCAATGGAGGATACCGTAATTCTTCCGATTACGGAAGAAACCGTGCCTATTCAACACATATACTGATAAACGAATGAACGGAGGAGTAAATTAACATGGGTTTTTTCTCGGATTTGAAGGAAGATCTGTCGCAGGCGGTCAATGAAATGATGCCTGCCGAAGGCCAGGTCAGACCCGCGGAGGAGCAGGCGGCAGGAACTGCCGCTGAGACAAAAGCGAAAACAGCGGCACCGAAGGCAAAGGGGACTGCAAAGCCTGCCTACTCTTTGGAAGAGATGCTGGAAAACATTGACAATTTCAGGCTGGATGACGACGAGCTGACCGGGACGGATGAGATTCCGGCTGAGGAAGCTGAGCCGGTAAAAGAAGATGCGGCAGATCCCGTGGAGGAGCCGCCCACAGAGGAAGATGCGACGGGAGAAGCTGTCACAGAGGAAGTCCGGTCGGAATCAGTATCCGCAGAGAAACAGCAGAGCGATAAGACAACCGATAAGACGTCCGCAGGGGAAGACTCCGCGGCGGAAGGTGCGGAAGATACATCAAAGAAGGAAGATGCGGATGTAGACGCATCTGCAGAAGCCCGGAAAGAGGAAAAGAATAAAGAAAAGGAGATATCTGAAAGCATGGAACCGATCAGCAACACAGAGAGTAATCAGGAAGAAGAAAACAAAGGAGCAAAGGAAGCAATGGAGACAATGGAAACTATGGAAGCTATGGACACAGCAGGTGAGAGAGAGGCTGCAGATGAGACAGCCGTTATCACATCGGCAATGATCATCAAGGGTGACATTACCACAGAGGGATCTATTGATGTCATCGGTACCGTAAACGGTAATATTGAATCCTTCGGTAAGCTGAACATTACCGGTCACATCATCGGCAATTCAAAAGCGGCTGAAATCTTTGCTGAGGGTGCAAAGATCAATGGTGAAGTGGTCAGTGAAGGCGCTGTGAAGATTGGTGCAAGCTCTGTTATCATCGGAAATATCACCGCCACCAGCGCTGTGATCGCAGGAGCTGTAAAGGGTGACATTGATGTAAAGGGACCTGTTATCCTGGATACATCCGCAATCGTGATGGGTAAT
The DNA here is from genome assembly GCA_029064505.1 of Acetatifactor sp. Taxonomy (GTDB): domain Bacteria; phylum Bacillota; class Clostridia; order Lachnospirales; family Lachnospiraceae; genus Acetatifactor. The sequence continues at coordinate 3,988 of JAIEKC010000172.1, read as the reverse complement.
ATCAAGTCCAAGTCCGTTCAGATCAATAACGGTGCGGTTATTGAGGGTATGTGTTCACAGTGCTATGCAGATGTCAGCCCTACCACTTTCTTTGAGGAGTATAAGCCGGAGCCTGTACGTAAAGCAAAGTCTAAATAAGGAGAATTTTCAGTATGCACAGGATTCTTTTGAAATTGAGCGGAGAGGCGCTTGCGGGTGACAGGAAGACGGGATTCGACGAAGAAACTGTCAGGCGGGTGGCGCTTCAGGTAAAACAGCTGGCGGACGACGGTATTCAGGTGGGAATCGTGATCGGAGGCGGAAATTTCTGGAGAGGCCGCACCAGCGAGAACATTGACCGCACCAAGGCTGACCAGATCGGTATGCTGGCTACCATCATGAACTGTATCTATGTGTCGGAGATATTCCGGTCCACGGGTATGAGAACCAATATTCTGACTCCTTTTGTGTGCGGATCTTTTACCAATTTGTTTTCAAAGGACGAGGCAAACAGGTGTCTTGAGGAAGGTCAGGTGGTCTTCTTTGCGGGCGGCACAGGACATCCGTATTTCTCCACGGATACCGGTGTGGTGCTCCGGGCGATAGAGGTGGAGGCGGAAGTGATCCTTCTGGCCAAGGCCGTGGACGGTGTCTATGATGATGACCCGAATAAGAATCCAAATGCGCAGAAATACACGGAAGTCACGATTGACGAGGTCATTGCCAAGAATCTTCAGGTGGTTGATATGACGGCATCCATTCTGGCAAGGGACAATAAGATGCCTATGTGGGTATTCGGACTGAATGAGGAGAACAGCATTGTCAATACCGTCAAAGGCAGATTTAACGGAACGAAAGTGTCAGTATAGAAAGGAATAAACTATGGACGCAAGATTACAGCTGTATGATGATAAGATGAAGAAAGCGATAGAATTCCTGACATCGGATTATGCGACCATCCGTGCGGGACGTGCCAATCCTCATGTTTTGGACAAGATCAGGGTGGATTACTACGGTACGCCTACGCCAATCCAGCAGGTGGGCAATGTCACTGTGCCTGATCCCCGTATTATTCAGATCGCTCCATGGGAGAAGACATTGTTGAAGGAGATCGAGAAGGCAATCATGACTTCTGATCTGGGGATCAATCCTTCTAACGACGGAAGTGTGATCCGGCTGGTGTTCCCGGAATTGACTGAGGAGCGCAGAAAAGACCTGGTAAAGGATATCAAGAAGAAGGCGGAGGAGGGCAAGGTGGCTGTCCGCAATATCCGCAGGGACGGAAATGATGCCTTTAAGAAGCTGTCAAAGGAAGATGTGTCTGAGGATGAGATCAAACAGTTGGGAGACCAGCTGCAGAAGCTGACTGACAAATATATCAAAGATATTGATAAGCTGATGGAAGAGAAATCCAAGGAAATCATGACAGTCTGAACTGACTCATAAATGCTTCTCAGTGGAAAGAGAACAGGTCTGTAAAAGTTTTGAAAGTTTCAAAGCAGTGAAAAGCGGGGGAGTGGAGAAAAATCCGTTCCCCCTTTACGCATGTATACACTCCCGGAATCCCTGAACCTCTTTTCACGGGATTTCAGGAATATTATTTTTACAGGGACTGGGAAGAGAGCTGTGTTATGAGTGACCGGGTGGAAAGGATGGAGCAGTATGAGTGAAGGATTAAAGATGCCGCAGCATGTGGCGATCATTCTGGACGGTAACGGCAGATGGGCAAAGGCCAAGGGAATGCCCCGCAATTACGGGCATGTCCAGGGGGCGAAGACGGTGGAGGTCATCTGCGAGGAGGCATATAAGATGGGAATACAGTATCTGACGGTATATGCATTTTCCACAGAGAACTGGAACCGGCCCCGGAGTGAGGTGGATGCCCTGATGAAGCTGCTTCGCAACTATATGAAGACCTGTCTCCAGACGGCTAAGAAGAACCGGATGTGTGTCAGAGTTCTGGGGGAGAAATCCCGTCTTGACGAGGATATCCGCAGCAGGATTGAAGAACTGGAGGCGGCTACCGGGAATAATGACGGGCTTCATTTCCAGATTGCCATTAACTATGGCGGAAGAGACGAGATCGTAAGAGCTTCCAGAAGGATGGCAGAGAAGATTGCGGCCGGAGAGTTAAAACCGGAGGATGTCACGGAAGAAACTCTGGGCGGTTTCCTGGATACCGCGGGGATTCCCGATCCGGATCTTCTGATCCGGACCTGTGACGAGCAGCGTATTTCCAATTTTCTGCTGTGGCAGCTGGCATATACGGAGTTCTATTTTACACCGGTGCCCTGGCCCGATTTCACAAAGGAAGAATTGATAAAAGCTGTGGAAGCATATAATCATAGAGACAGACGATACGGCGGTGTGAAGGAGGAATAATTCCATGTTTTGGACCAGATTGTTCAGCGGAATCATATTGTTGGTGATCGCTATCGGCTCCATCTGGCTGGGAGGGCCTGTTCTGACGGCAGTGCTGCTGGTGGTTTCCCTTATAGGATACCGTGAGCTGACCAAAGCGCTGGGAGTGCCTGCGGGAGAGAAAAAGACAGTCTCTGTAGAGAGTGCCGGGCTTAAGACATCCTTCTTTGTGGCAATGCCCGGACTGACGGCCATAGAGATCGTGGGGCTGGCCGGTACGGTGCTATACTATGGAGTGCTGCAGCTCTGCCTGAATACGGAGCATGGAATGATGTATTGGGACAGCTCGAGAGGCGCGGTATGGCTTCTGGGCTGTATCGTGCTGGTGTTTATGGCGCAGCTTTTCGTCTATGTCTTTGCTTTTCCGAAGTATCAGGCGGAACAGGTGATCGCCGGTTTTTTTGCGTTTGTGTATGCTCCTGTGATGCTGTCCTTTGTCGAGATGGCAAGAATGATACCGGGCGGTATTATCATAGTGTGGCTTATACTGATCAGCTCCTGGGGATGTGACACATGTGCCTACGCGGTGGGAAAGCTGATCGGGAAGAGGAAGATATTTCCCGTTTTAAGTCCCAAGAAGTCTTTGGAAGGCTGTATCGGCGGAGTGCTGGGGGCAGCGCTTTTAGGGTTCATATACGGAAAGGTTCTGGTGAACCTATTCCCGGCGACGGTGGATACTTTTGCATGGCAGGCGGCGTTGGTCTGTGCGGTGGGCGCGATCATGAGCATGGTGGGCGATCTGGCGGCATCTGCCATTAAGCGGAATAAGGGGATCAAGGATTACGGCAGGCTGATCCCCGGTCACGGCGGTATCATGGATCGTTTTGACAGTGTGATCGTCACGGCGCCTCTGGTCTATTTTATGACTTTGCTCCTGATCGGGCACTGAAAAGAATATTTCACGATCCTGATCTGAGTTCCCCGGGAGAGGTTTGCAAATCCTTTTGAGGGGAAAAGAGGTCATTGTGAAGAGAGGAAACTTATGAAAAAGATTGCGATTTTGGGTTCTACCGGTTCCATTGGGACACAGACGCTGGAGGTGGTGCGCAGCAACCCTGAGCTGAAGGTGGTCGCACTGGCGGCAGGCAGCAGTGTGGATAAAATAGAGGAACAGATCAGGGAATTTCATCCTGTGATGGCGGCTATGTGGACGGAGGAAGCGGCGGCGGAGCTGAGAGTCAGAGTGGCAGATATCGACGTCAAAGTAGTCTCCGGAATGGAGGGACTGTTGGAGATCGCGGTTTTGCCGGAAAGTCAGGTATTGGTTACCGCCATTGTGGGAATGATTGGTATCAGGCCTACCATTGCGGCCATTCAGGCGGGAAAGGATATTGCGCTGGCAAATAAGGAAACACTGGTGACGGCGGGACATATCATCATGCCGCTGGCAAAGAGGCATGGAGTGTCGATCCTGCCTGTGGACAGTGAACACAGCGCGATCTTCCAGTCTCTGAACGGTGAGCCCGGGGACAAAATAGAAAAGATACTTCTGACTGCTTCCGGAGGTCCTTTCAGAGGCAGGAGCAGGGAGCAGCTTCAGAATATTCAGGTGGAGGATGCCTTAAAGCACCCTCAAAAACACAACACA
>JAIEKC010000171.1:0-7169 GCA_029064505.1 Acetatifactor sp. | reverse complement strand
CCAAGGTTGCGGCAAAGATCGCTCTGGGCTATACGCTGGATGAGATCAGGAACGCCATTACCCAAAAGACGTATGCTTCCTTTGAGCCTGCTCTGGATTACTGTGTGGTCAAGATTCCAAGACTGCCTTTTGACAAATTTATCACGGCGAAACGGACACTGACCACCCAGATGAAAGCCACCGGGGAGGTTATGAGCATCTGCGATAACTTTGAGGGAGCTTTGATGAAAGCCATCCGTTCTCTGGAACAGCATGTGGACTGTCTCTTAAGCTATGATTTCAGTTCCCTGTCTGTGGAGGAACTGAAGGAGCGTCTGGCTGTGGTGGATGACCAGCGCATCTGGGTCATAGCGGAAGCTTTGCGCAGGGGGATCGATTACGATACCATCCACAATATTACCATGATCGATTGCTGGTTCATCGATAAGATTGCCATTCTGGTAGAGATGGAGCAGGCACTGCGGAAAGGGCCTCTGACTGTGGAACTGCTGAAAGAGGCAAAGAGGATAGAGTTCCCAGACAATGTGATCGCCGGACTGACCGGTAAGACTCGGGCAGAGATCAGGAAGATGCGCTACGATAACGGCATCAGGGCGGTCTATAAGATGGTGGACACCTGCGCGGCTGAATTTGCGGCATCCACGCCCTATTACTATTCTGTGTATGGCGGGGAGTGTGAAGCTGGTGCGGAAAGAAATTCAGGTGCTCATACCGGAGGGGGGATCACAAAAAAATGCTGCGATTCGTCATGCGGATCTATCCCCACGGAAGAATGCAAAAACAGCGTTCTACCCGGTCCTGCGGAAAGCGGGGAAGGGGAGAGCGCGGGTGTTGGAGCCCAGAGCCGTAAGAAGGTGCTGGTGCTTGGCTCCGGTCCCATCCGTATCGGACAGGGCATTGAGTTCGATTACTGTTCCGTGCATGCCACATGGGCTTTTTCCAAAGCGGGATACGAGACCATTATTATCAACAATAACCCGGAGACGGTAAGTACGGACTTTGACATAGCGGACAAGCTGTATTTCGAACCTCTGACACCGGAGGATGTGGAATCTGTTGTAAATATCGAACATCCTGACGGGGCGGTGGTACAGTTTGGCGGGCAGACAGCCATTAAGCTGACCGAGAGCCTGATGAAGATGGGAGTTCCCATTTTAGGTACAAAGGCGGAGGACGTGGATGCCGCGGAGGACAGAGAACTGTTCGACAGGATCCTGGAGGAGACGAAAATCCCCAGAGCGGCGGGTGGAACGGTGTACACGGCGGAGGAGGCGAAAGCGGTGGCAAACCGCCTGGGGTATCCTGTGCTGGTACGTCCTTCCTATGTGCTTGGCGGACAGGGTATGCAGATTGCCATCTCGGATGAGGAGATCGAGGAGTTCATGGAGATCATCAACCGGATTGCTCAGGATCATCCCATTTTGGTGGATAAGTATCTGCAGGGGAAGGAGATTGAGGTGGATGCGGTCTGTGATGGCACGGACATCCTGATCCCCGGTATCATGGAGCACCTTGAGAGAACGGGCGTTCACTCCGGGGACAGCATCTCTGTCTATCCGGCACCTACCATCGGCAGGCTGGTGAAAGATAAAATAGCCGAATACACCAGAAGACTGGCAAAGGCTCTTCATGTCAAAGGACTGATCAATATTCAGTTTATTGCCATCGGTGAGGATGTGTATGTGATCGAGGTGAATCCCCGGTCCTCCCGTACCGTGCCCTATATCAGTAAGGTCACAGGAATTCCCATAGTGGATCTGGCGACGGAAGTGATCCTCGGCAGGACCATTCGGGAGCTGGGATATGAACCGGGACTGCAGCCGGAAGCCGCCTATTATGCCATTAAGATGCCCGTATTCTCCTTCGAGAAGATCCGAGGCGCGGAGGTCAGTCTGGGACCGGAGATGAAGTCCACCGGCGAGTGTCTCGGTATTGCGAAGGATTACACCGAGGCATTGTACAAGGCCTTTCTGGGGGCAGGGGTCAATCTGCCGAAATATAAGAATATGATCATCACGGTAAAGGATGCCGATAAGGGGGAGGCGATCGAGATCGGACGCCGCTTTGAGAAGCTGGGGTATACGATCTACGCTACCAGAAGTACGGCGGCCGCCTTGAATGAAGCGGGTGTGAAGGCGAGAAAGGTGAACAAGATTTCACAGGAGTCTCCCACGGTCATGGACCTGATCCTGGGACACCGTATCGATCTTGTGATCGATACTCCCACACAGGGGCGCGACAAGAGCCGTGACGGTTTCCTGATCCGCCGTACCTCCATTGAGACGGGTATCAACTGTATCACTGCAATGGATACGGCGAGAGCGCTGGTCACCAGCCTGGAAAATGCAAGCAATGAGCTGACTCTGGTGGATATCGCACAATTGTAGATCTTCCGGGGATGAAGGCTGGTTTCGGACTTCATGACTGTTCAAGTTCCGGAAAGGCTGCCGGCCCGATACAGCGCGCCATAAGGCGCTTGGGAGATACCGGGAGGTATGCGACCGGAATGGGAAAAGGCAGAGTGCGGATATGGAAAATGAGGAGGTGGAAATGGGCGTGGAGAAGAGAGACACAGATCATGGAAAGACAGACGGCAATGGGAATACGGATGACAGGACTACAGCCGGTGATAATGCAGAATGCGGTGAGGCAGGGAGCGGCGGAAAATGCATTGTGATCGGCGCCGGGGACCTGACGGTGGGAGAGCTCGAAGCGGAGGAAGAAGACTTTATCATTGCGGTAGATGGCGGATTGAGTTACTGTGGGATATTGGGCGTGGAGCCGGATATCATCATAGGAGATTTTGATTCTTTGAGCGAGCAGGAGGCGGAGGCGGTCAGGATATTGGAGACTCAGATACCGGAGCGCATTATCCGGTTTCCCAGAGAAAAGGACGACACGGATATGCTGGCCGCTTTAAAGGAAGGGCTTTCCAGAGGATACAGGGATTTCAGGATCTATGGCGCTACAGGAGGCAGGCCGGATCATACTTTTGCCAATATTCAGTGTCTTTTGTATTTAAAGCACCATGGAGCCGTGGGATATCTGGCGGACGGCACGGGTATGATATTTGTCATTGTGAATGAGGCAGTGCGTTTTCAGCGGAGTATGGCGGGGATATTGTCCCTGTTTTCTCTGGAGAAAGAGACAAGAGGCGTAACGATCCGCAATATGAAATATACGCTGGAGGATGCTGTTGTCACAAACGATTTCCCCATCGGGATCAGCAATGAGTTTACCGGGGAGGAAGCGGAGATTGTTGTTGAGGATGGGGCACTGGTCTGTATGATCTCCTATGGGGATGTTTAAGCGGGGAAAGATGCTTCAAACATGCTGTAGTACTCCAAAGTCCAATTTCTGATCAGATAGAGCTCCAGTCCTTTGCGGTCTGTTTCCGCAGGATACGATACTTTTGAAAAATGCCGCTGATCTTCTCAGCGGCATAAAAATAATTCCAGAACAAAGACCACCGCACAGCAGGAAACGGACACGGGGAACAGACCGGCGCCGCACCATGCGGCAACGATCCCTATGATCAGTGCGGCCGCGCCGGCAACGGGAGACTGCGTCGCGTCGAGAATGGCGGGAAAGGTCATCACTGCCAGGGTGACATAGGGCACATAATATAGGAAAGAACGGAGAAAACGGTTCCTGATCTGCCTGCGGATCAGGGTCAGGGGCAGCACACGGATAGCGTAGGTGATGACCGCCATAATTCCAATGTAAATAGAAATATCATGTGTCATGCTGTCGCCTCCTCTTCCTCCCTGATCGGGAATAATGCGGCGGCAGCGGCTGAGATAACTATGGTCAGAATGATGGTTCTCGTGCCTCCGGAAAGCAGCGAGATATAGGGAAGGTTGGCGGCGGCGAAGCTTGCGAGGAAGCTGATCAGCACAAATGCGGCTACCACGCGGTTTTTTCTGGCGGGAGGTATGATCACAGCGAGGAACATACCGAATAAAGCCACGCTGAGGGCGCTGACAACTCTTAAAGGAAGCAGATTGCCTGCGATCACACCAAGAGCGGTACCGCCTGCCCAGCAGGGAGCGGCGATCACGATCGCGCCATATGTATAGTAAGGATTTAAAATCCCCGGCCTGGCAATGGTAATCCCGAAAATTTCGTCTGTTACATCATATCCCACCAACAGACGATGTCTCAAAGGGGTATCCGGGGCGAATTTCTGACTCAAAGCACAGCTCATTAACAGATAGCGCGCGTTTGCGATCAGCGTCATCAATATCATTTCCAGATAAGAGGCATTGGCTGCAATGACAGTAAAACCGGCATATTCACCTGCGGAAGCATTGTTCAGCAGACTGGCAATGAAGCCCTGGAATGCAGTGAGCCCTGCGCTCTTTGCAGCCACACCCAGAGAAAAGGATACGGCAAGGTATCCCAGTCCGATGGGAATGCCATCCCGCATTCCCTCTTTAAATTCTTTTTTCATTTGAGTATTTCCACCTTGTATTCAGTATCAAAGGGTATATAAAAATTGCCCGAAAAGTAACAGTGAATGGAGCGTTAGAATTATAGAAACTGGTTCTGTGCCCGTCGCATAAGGAATTTTACGGAGTATCCCTTTTCATCGCAGATATTTCGCACCACTTCTTCTGCGATATCTTTTACATTGTCATTGACGCAGATGATACAGGTATTCTTTTTTCGGTTAAAAAGAGAAGGCTTCTGCCAACGTATATAATAAGAAATGCGGTCTTTTAACAGCTCTCTCTCAATGAGCTGCTTACATTCCAGGTCTGTGATCTCGCATAATTCGATTTCGTTGTTGACTTTTACTGTAGTATATACCGGTTGCATTAATATCACCTCATTCCTAAATGTATTATAACATATCTGAGGCACTGTATGCAATCCAATAGTTGACAGATACGAACAGTAACTTTGTTTTACGGTAACAGTTCCGTGACCTGGCGGAACTGTTGCGTTTTACGGTACGGTTTGCGCTGTGGTTCAGTAATTGCTTTACTTACCTTCTTTTTTGAGTTATACTGAAAAAAGCAAATGCCGCAGGAGCGGCGGAATGGGAGGATGAGGATACTATGGACTTGTTTGAAAAGATCGGAGATACCATTTCCACGAAGGGAAAAGAAGCGGCAGATAAGGCAAAGGAGATCGCTGAGATAGCGAATCTGAGAAGTCAGATCGCCACCTGTGAAGAGGTCATCAAAAAGAATTATCTGGAAATCGGCAAGCTGTATTATGAGCTGTACGGTGATATGTCAGAGGAAACTTTTATTAAGCAGTGTAACGCTGTCAGAAATGCCAGACATGGAGTGGAGGAGCTGCAGCAGAAGATCAACGACATCAAGGGCATATGATCTTCAGATCATTTTTCCCGGCAAAGACAAAAAGAGAGAATCCTGTGGAATTTCAAGATTTTGATAAATCCTGAATCCATGGGATTCTCTCTTTTCAGGTATCAGAGGTCAGGACCGGTATATCATCCGTTATTCGTCATCCTCCCAGTCGTCGTCCTCTTCCCCGTCATCACCGTTGTTCTCTGACCAGCCCCGCTGTTCCAGTTCCCATCGCTGTCCGTTGATGATGGACTCCCATTCGGGATTCGCGAAGAAAGCGGCATCATGCTGGCAGCGCTCGGAGGTACGGTTAGGAGAATTGATCGTCTGTGTACCGTCGGGATTCTCGATAATGGTAGTGGAACCGCTGACCAGTGCAGGATCCTCCGCCAGAGGGAAAGTCGCTATTCCGTAATTCTTGAAAGGACATTCCGGACTTGCGGGGATACCGTAGTAGGCGCAGATGTCGCCCTCATAGTGTATGGTACAGGTCTCGGTAGGTTCCGTGCCCTCCGCAAAGAGTTCCGATTTCACGCTTCCGTCACACAGACCGGGAACGGGAAGCTGACCGGACTGCGTACAGATGTTCACCTGTACAATGCCTTCTGCCGGTCTGGAGAAGGACTCGGGAGGGAGATTCTCGTGGACACGCTGCATGATGGCCCGCCAGAGCGTCTTCGCCACGGCGGACTCGTCATTTGCCTTGGCAGTGCTCATGCCGATATTGTTATCATAGCCGGCCCATACGGTAGCGGTATAGTAAGGAGTGTAGCCGCAGAACCACACATCGTGGTAATCGGTGGATGTTCCCGTCTTTCCCGCGATAGCCATGCTGGAACTGAAATTACATCTTGCTCCAGTGCCGCCGTTCTTCACCACATCCACCATGGCGTCTGTGAGCAGGTAAGCGGTGGTCTCCTTGATGACCTGCCTGGAATTGGGGGTGGTGTTGTCCAGTATGACATTGCCGTCCGCGTCGGTGACCTTGGTGTAAAGCTTTGGCTCCATGTAAGTTCCCATATTTGCGACGGTTGCATACCCGGCGTTCAGTTCATAGGGAGTGACGCCGATGGTAAGTCCGCCCAGAGCCAGAGACTGATTGATATCGGAAAGGATCCGGCCGTCGCTGGCCACGTAATGGTCCGTCAAAGTGGTAAAGCCGAAGTTCAGCAGGTAATCATAGCCCAGCTGGGGTGTGATCACGGTCAGGTTCTTCACGGCGATGATATTCAGAGACTGTCTGGTAGCTTCGCGCAGTGACTGGATGCCGCGGTAATATCCGTGATACCAGTTGCTTACGGGCTTTCCGTCAGCATAATTAAAAGGAGCGTCATTATATACCGTGGCAAGCGTCTTGCCGGCGCTGTCCAGTGCCGGAGCAAAGGAAGCCAGCACCTTGAAGGTGGAACCGGGAGAACGCATGGCGGAAGTGGCCCTGTTCAGGGTACGTCTGCCCTCTTTGGTGCCACGGCCGCCCACCAGGGCAGCTACATAGCCGGTGGACTGGTCTTCGATAACAAAAGCTGCCTGAGGCTGGGCTGTCATGGAGATCGTTTCGTCATAATTATTTTCATCATCCGCAATGCCTAATTCCGCCAGCATGGCAGAACGGTAGATCGCGATAGCCTCATAAGCTTCGTCCGGTGAGGAGAAGATCAGGTTGAATTTCTTATCGCTGGTCTCCTTAAACCAGGTCATCATATTCTCTTTGCTGAAGTTGTGGGCCGTATCGGAGGCATCCATAATGGTAAGGGCGTAATTCAGATACCATTTTGGATGGGGAGGCGAGTTGTCCTCGTTGGCGAATTCCTCATCCGCGGTAGCCTGAATGATTGGATACAGGGGGGA
>JAIEKC010000170.1:0-11771 GCA_029064505.1 Acetatifactor sp. | reverse complement strand
ATCTGGACGGATTCAGCACAGAAAAAATTATCAAGGGCGAGTTGAAGACCGTTGTATTTATTAATACGGCTAAAAGTGTGGAAAAGCAGAATTTCTGCGCGGCTCATGAATTGGGGCACAGATATAAGATTGACAGGCTGATACAGGATGAGTTTCCGGATGATATCATTTTGCCTTCAGATACAGAAGAGATCATGAATCGTTTTGCAGCGGAATTGATGATGTCCGAGAGAGATTTTATAAAAAGAAGCAATGAGATATGGTATGAGCGCGGCACATACAACGACAGCAGGAGGTTTCAGATAACAGTCAAAGAGTGCATTCAGACGATCATTGAGCTGATGGATTTTTATTATATGCCTTACAAGGCAGTGTTGTACAGAATGGCAGAGGTGGGCAGGATATCAGAGGATAATCGTGATTATCTTGAGAAATTTGGGAATGGAAACAAGAGTGTGGTTGACAAAATAATATCAGATATGGGAATTACGCGTCTGCGCACACCGGATTATAAGATTCAAAATTCGATTTCAGTGAATAAGAAGAAGGAAATTTTGGAAAATTCGCAGATTACAAAATATCTTACGGATAAGGAACTGGCACAGTATTCAAAGAATCTGGGACTGTCCAGGGAAAGCACCATGCTGGTCAGAGAGCTGCGCAAGATAGAGACGGAGATGCTGGATATATCGGAGAAATGATGGCCTGAGGAGATTAGGCTTTCCTCAGGCTTTTTGATTTGCAGAAACAAAAGAATTAATTTCATCAATCATGTCCGTTATATGCAGATCCTGAAAGCTGTCCGGAGGCAATAGGGCAGAAGGACAAAATTCCAAACGATGTTCAACAGTAACTCTGATTAAAGATGTCCTTAAACGGTAATATTGAAAACGGGGTATAAAAGTATCCGGCAGATCGACATCTGCCAAATGGGCAAGATGGTTCTCAATTACGACCAGCTTTTTGCAATACAGCGACAAGGTCTCTTTGCTGAAATCAGGATTTCCTTCGGGCAAAAAGAATATCAGAGTGGCGATCTGTGCGTGGAAAAGCTCAATGGCGGTATCACGGTTTATTTCGCGGAGCCGGGACTGAGATGCAAGGGCTTTTTGGTTTTGCCGACGAAAAGTCCAATATGCGATGGCTGCGCTGGCAAGGATACTCATTGTGGTAGTGATAAATAGAGTCAGGCTGGAAATGAGGGTACTATGATCCATAATATTATCTCCTTTGAAAAGGCTACATTTATTATATGCCATTTTATCAGAAAAAACCAGCGGAAATAGACGAAAGGCAGATAAAGACAATTTTGAAAAAGGTGCTGCAGATATGAAAAAAATCCTTATAACCGGAGCCGGCAGCTATCTGGGCAATTCGGTGGAACAATACTTGTTCGAATATCAGGCAGAACAGCGGGGGATGCAATGGGAGACTGACCGTATATCTCTCAGGGGAGATGCCTGGAAGAAGGTCTCTTTTGCAGGGTATGACACAATCCTTCATATGGCAGGAATTGCGCATGCCGATATCGGAAAAGTGTCGGACGAGATGAAAGCAATGTACTACCATGTGAACTGTGATCTGGCGGAGCAGACGGCTCAAAAGGCCAAGGCAGAAGGCGTCAGACAGTTTATCTATATGAGCAGCGTTATCGTATATGGCGACAGCGCGCCTGTGGGAAAGCAGAAGCATATCACGGCAGAGATGCGTCCGTCTCCCGCCAATTTCTACGGCGACAGCAAATATCAGGCAGAACAGAAGCTGCAGAAGCTGCAGACGGAGGAATTTCATGTAGCCATTGTCAGAGCTCCCATGATTTACGGGAAGGGCAGTAAAGGGAATTTCCCCGTGCTGATGAAAATGGCTGAGAAGACACCGGTGTTTCCCGATATTCAGAATCTGCGGAGCATGCTCTATATTGAAAACCTGGCGGAATTTATACGGCAGTTGACGGAATCGGGAAAGGGAGGCATATTTTTCCCGCAGAATAAAGAGTATGTGACCACTGCGGAGATGGTGAGGCTGATCGGCGAAGCTTCCGGCAGACGGATCAGACTGTGGAAAGTATTGAATCCGTTCCTGAAACTGGCGGCAGCGATGCCGGGAAAGATCGGCGGAATGGCCAATAAGGCATTTGGCTCCCTGACCATTGACATGGAGCTGAGTAACCGGGAGATTACCGGATATCAGATATTTTCTCTGGAGGAGAGTATCTGTAAGATCATAAACGGAAATGGTTAGGAACTGTCCGAAAATAACTTGTGCAGATGACGCAGGATAAATGCGTGCAGGCAAGGCGGAAGAGGGAGGCGTACCGGGGTACGCAGACTGTGCGGATTTAGACAAGTTAAATGCACAAGTTATTAATGGACAATACCTTAGCAGGTGTCGGATAAGGAGAACACAATGGCAGGTCTTAAGGCAAGAGTGAGCAGAAATATTAAAAATCTGTTTCTGGATCCCAATAATTACAGATTTGTAGACCATACAGATTATGAGAAGATCAGTGACGAGAAGCTGACGGACGATAAGATACAGCGCCGCACGAGGGGCTTTATTGAAGGGGAGAAAAGGGAAAAGATCAGGGAGCTGATCGACAGTTTCAAGGCCAACGGATACCTTAAGGTTGATGTGATCCAGCTGAGAGACCTGGGAAATAATCAATTTCTTGTGATTGAAGGAAATCGCAGGGTGGCGGCATTGAAATGTCTTCAGGAGGATTATAGGAAGGGATTGTCCATCGGTAAGCTGGATCCGCAGATCTTCTCCAGTGTTCCCTCTGAGATCAATGATGAAAAGGAGGGGTTGAACCACCTGATCATCATGGGGCTTAAGCATATCAGCGGAAATAAGAAATGGGCAGCCATCAACCAGGCACAGCTGATATTTGACTATCTGGCAGAGTATTGGGATGATAAGGCAGAATATCAGAATAAGGAGACAGAACTGTGTAACTGTCTGGGAATTTCAAGAACAAAGCTGCGCAATTCTCAAAGGGCATATCATCTTATCAATGCATATAAAAAGAGCGATTACGGGGATCAGTTTACGAGCGATATGTTCTCCATCTTTGAGGAAATGACCAAGAGACCGGTGCTGCGGGAATGGCTGGAATGGGAGGAAGACACATATACTTCGAAGAATAAAACAAATGAAGAGAGATTTTTCTCCTGGATCTCCCGCATTGAAACAATGAGTGAGGACGCGGATCTCTGTGAGGATGGGGAAAATGAGGATGAGGATAGCTTTGAAGACGGAGAGGTCAGAGCCCCGATCATTACCAAAGCATTTGAAATCCGCGATCTGGCATCTTTCATCAAGGACGAGAGCATGCTTTTCGCCATGGAAAAGTGGAAGAGCGTCAGCCGGGTGATGTTTGAAAGCGGGATGGATAACAGGCAGTCCATAGATAAGGCGATCGCACATGTGACAGAGAATATCCGTACGATCAAAAGATATATGGATGTTTTGGAGGATGAGGACATCAGCCATTTAAAGGAGGCGGGGAAGGATCTGGAGGAAATGATCCCACAGGAAAAGATTTCCGCTCTGTCAAACAGCGGTGTGAGTGAATGCTTTTCAGTGGGGAGAGTGACTCATTTTACGAAGCTGCGGATAGAAAGATTTAAAAAGATAACCAACCTGGATATCTGCGGTCTGCGCAGGATCAATATTTTTGCAGGACCTAACAATTCCGGCAAGACTACGATCTTAGAGGCAGTATATCTGTTATGCCATCAAAACGATATCAGTGCATTGCTTGAGCTGGCGAAATCCAGAAACAGGACATCGGGGATAGCGCCGCAGTATTTATATTCTCTGTTGGAGCAGAGTATCCATTTCGTGGGCGAGTTTAATGAGTGCAGCGTTGCCGCCGATATCGAAAGGTATCAGGATCCCAAGGTGGAGAAGTATGACGACTATATTACTTCCGTTCAGGCACACGGAGTTGTGGAGGACAGATCTGCGCTCATGCAGCTGCATCTGTATGGCAAGAATCCGCCTAAGCGCGAATACGAAACGATACAGCATATTTGCAGATCCATTTACAGCAGTCCCTATTATTACCAGCCGGAGGAGTTGTCCCAATTATATTCCAGAGTGGTCGAAACCAAATCCAACGGGAAAATGATCTATGAAAAGGTGTTGGAGTTTATAAGAAAGATAGATCCCGGCATCAACAACATCTTTCTGGTTGAGGAAAACGGGGAAAAAAGCTTTAAAGTCGATTCGGAGCGTTTCCAGGACAGAAATGTGGAATTATCCAGCTATGGAGAGGGGCTGGTCAGAGTCTTCGAACTGGCATTGAGCATTTCGAACTGCAGGAACGGCGTATTGCTGATAGATGAGTTTGAAACGGCTATCCACTATTCGCTGCTGGTGGAATTTACAAGGTTCATCCATGAACTGGCGGACGAGTTTAACGTACAGGTATTTATTACGACACATTCCAAAGAATGTATAGATGCATTTGTGAAAAACGGATACAGGAATACTGAGATATCAGCATACCTTGTTAAAGATACAGAGGAGAAGGTCGCAGTAAAAAATATAACAGGTGAAAACCTGGAATATCTGGTAGACAGTATTTCGTTTGACCTTCGGGGAGGAAAAGAAGAATGACAGTCGGTGTTGTCCTGTGCGAGGGAGTGCACGATATTTCATTTATTTCGAAGATACTCTGTGCAAACGGATGTGATGAATACAAGGTGAAGATAAATGATTTTCCGTATCCCATCGGGGAACAGATAAAAAATAATCATGCAAGGGATGCAATTGGAGAAAAGATAATAGGTAACGGGCCCGATTCAGCATATGTCCCCAAGGCGGTTTACACAGACGGAAATAAATTGATCCTTTTTCACAATATGAATGGCGACGGAGATACGAATGCAAGATATGACCTGATAGAACAATACCGTAAGAACAGAATCGCCCTGGAGTTTAAGAATCCCGATCATATTACGGCGTTTGAATTCTATCTGTTTTACGATGCAGATGAGCTGGGTGTGGACGGGCGTCTTACGTGGATAGAGAAGGAATTTTTAAACAAATGCCAGTTAACGGTTGGAAAATTAAGGCAGGCGGAAAAAGTCAGTATCTCTGACATAACAATAGGTACTTTTGTATTTTATAATCCGGAGGATCCCGAAAAGAAAGGTACGCTGGAAGACCAGATATTACTTCTCATTCGCAAAGAAAACGGGGGATTGCTGGACCGGGCAGAAGCGTTTTTGCAGGAGAATGCATTAGAATCTGACAGAACAAAGGAATATGATCCAAAGCAGGATAAGTATACGGGTGGGAAAAAGTATAAGCCGAAGAAATCCCGGATTTCGATCGCAGGTCAGCTGCAGTTTTCGGGTATGAATAATTCCGTGATTATCTTGAAGTCTGATTACATAAAAAGGCAATTGATCCTGCAGGATGCGGAGTGTAAAAAGATAGCACAGCTTATATTGTCATGATGACCTGAGCCTGTACCTGCAAAGGGAAAAGAAAGTGACAAGTCAGATATGTGACAAACGGCACAGAGTTTAAGAGGAGTTTTGCCGGAATAATGAAGATCAGTGTGATCACAGTGGCATACAACAGTGAAAAGGGAATAGGAAAGACCATAGAATCTGTCCTGCGTCAGAGCTGGAGAGATGTGGAATACCTGATCATAGACGGAAAGAGCAGCGACCGCACCGTGGAGATCGCGGAAAGTTATCGGAATGCGCTGGAGGAAAGAGGCATCCTGTATCAAATTGTCAGTGAACCTGACAACGGGATTTATGATGCCATGAACAAGGGAATCCGGATGGCTTCGGGGGATGTGATAGGTCTGTTGAACAGCGAGGATACCTATGAGCCATGTGCGCTGCAGACAGTGGCGGAGACCTTCGCGCGGACGGACTGTGAGCTGATGTTTGCCAATATCAGGATCCATAAGCCGGACGGCGGCAGCTTTGTGAAAAAGGCAAGGCTGAGGAAGTTCCAGACATCCCGGGACTGGAACCATCCCACCACATTTGTGCGGGCGGATGTGTATAAGGCAAATCCATTCCGCAACCTGGGTATCCATGACGATTACGGGTTTTTCCTGCAGATGAGGCGCCAGAACAGAAGGATCGTGACGGTGGATAAGGTTCTGGCGGATTTCCGGATGGGAGGCGCCAGCAACAGAAAGAGTTGGAAGGCGGCCTGGAAGAGGATCCGGGACAGATATCAATATTGCTACCGGATCAACGGATACGGCAGGTGGTATCTGGTGGAGTGCGTGGTTATTGAGGCGGCGAAGATGATATTATGAAGTCCCTGCAAGATTTTGGTTATTATCATGCAACTTTTGGAGAAATCCTTAAAAATATGCATATATGTACATCATGAAAATGATGATATACTCTTTGTATGGGGGAGAAGGTGTCGGTATGAAAATTTTGCAGATCAATAGTCATTATGATCAGGGAGGCGCCGCGAGAATAGTAGCTTGTATTCACAGACAGCTCTTGCAGGAGGGTGAAGAATCCTATGTGGCCTTTGGGAGGGGAAAAATCTCACAGGAATCCAATATCCGCCGTTTTGATTATGCGGCGGAGGTTTGCTTTTCAGCGCTTTTTAGCCGCGTAACAGGAGTGAATGGTTGGAGTAACTGTTTGGCAACCAGGCGATTGATCCGTTATATAAGGCGGATACAGCCTGATGTGATACATTTCCATGCGTTACATGGCTATTATCTTAACTTTTCCATGCTTTTTGATTATATTAATATGCAGGATATTCCTTGCGTATGGACTTTTCACGATTGTCATGCTTTTGTGGGAAACTGCGGATATTATTACCAGTGTGTCCGGTGGCAGAACGGATGTGGAGAATGTCCGCATCTTACGGAATATCCGGCCAGCCTTTTTTTTGATTTCACTACTTTTATGTGGCAAAGAAAGAAAGAATTGTTTACCGGTGGAAAACACAGGATCATCGTCACGCCTTCAGACTGGCTCACTATGGAGGCAAAAAAATCATTTTTGGGAAAATATCCATGTATCACTGTGAGGAACGGAATTGATGTGAACAATATCTTTTATCCCAGAGACAGGAAGACTTGTCGTACAAAATATGGTTATCGGGAGGAGGAAAAGATAATATTGGGTATTGCCGTAGGATACAGTGATCCCAGAAAGGGAGCAAAATATATTATTCAAATGGCAAAGGATCTGTCGCTGGAGGCAAAGGTTATTTTAATAGGATGGGAAAAGCGAAATGATGATATGCTGGAGGGCTGTTCTAATGTTATTACTCTTCCCGCCACTGACAATGCGGAAGTATTGGCAGAATATTATAGTGCATCGGATGTCTTTGTGCTTCCTTCTCTGGCAGAAAATTATGCCACAACCGCGCTTGAAGCCATGGCATGTGGGACTCCGGTGGTGGGTTTTGAAGTTGGTGGAATTCCGGAGCAATTGGCAGATGGAAAGGGTATTACTGTAAAATCGGGGGATCAACAGGCTTTTACGGAGGCGGTAAGGACAAGCCTCAAAAAAGATAGTGGTCTGCTTCGCGGGAGACAATTGGCAGAATTGATACAAGCAGAAAATTCAACGGAGAAGATGACGGAGAAATATATAGAAATATATCGCAGGCTGATAAGGGGAGACATATGACGACATCTGTGTGTATGGGAACGTATAATGGCGAAAAGTATATAGAGGAACAAATGAGGTCAATTCTGAATCAGACAAAAAGAGCGGAAGAGGTTATTTTCTGTGATGATAATTCTACTGACGGTACAGTGGGGATTATCAGGCAGTTTATCGAGAAAAACGGTCTGGGAAGCAGTTGGAAACTGTATTGTAATGGTGAGCGGAAGGGTTATCCGGATAATTACTATCATGCCATGGATCTGTGCTATGGAGAGGTGGTATTTCTGGCAGATCAGGATGATGTCTGGGATGAGAAAAAGCTGGAACGAATGTGTTGTATTTTGGAAAAAAACGTTGAAATGAAAGCCATATGCTGTAAATTGGGATTGATCGATGCCGAAGGAAAGAATATCCGTGCTATTATACGTCCTTCACATAATAAAGAAACAGGACAGCTTCGCAAAGTGAACATTGAGGACGTATTTTATAAATGCGAGTGGCCGGGAATGGTGATGGCATACCGTAATGAATGGTATCACCGGTGGCGGGATAATGTGCAGCGGAGTGGTTCGGTCATACCACATGATTTCCTGATCTCTGTCAGGGCGGCGGAGGAAGCAGGTTTCTGGCAGCTGGATGAGGAGTTGGCATATCACAGGAGACATGATCGAAATGCGGGAGGAGAAGAACACCATATTGCCAAATTACTTGGCAAATCCCGTAAATTGATGGAAATAAGGAATTATTTACAGATATTGTCGGCATTTGATCAGGAAGAAATCCTGCAGACGAAGGAAGGCAGATTAGCATTGATGAAAAAGCAGAATTCCATGAGGGATCGCTATGAGGCACTACAGTCCGGCAGTATTGTCAGGGTATTGACCAATGCCCGGAAATACAGAGGGAGTGTGAGACCGGCTACCGTTCTGTGTGATGTGATGATAGTGAAGAAAAGGATATAGATTATGAAATTGTCCGTATATATTAAAAACAGCAAAAAGACAAATCCGGCAGCAGGAATAATTATTGTAACAGCGCTTTTTTTTATGCTGTTTTTGTATGCTCCGCTAGAGATGTTTTTTTACAATCAGGATGATTTCTGGTTTGATATGTATGATCTGTTACCGGTACTTTTTTTTCTCTTTTTTGGCAGCATCGTGATTTCCACAGCGGTGTTCTTCATGGTTTGCATCTTTCTATCCGAACTGTACAGGATACTTCTGCCGATCTGCTGTATTGTCTTTGCGGCTACATATGTACAGGGAAATTTCATGGTGGGCAACCTGCCTCCGCTGGATGGTACGGAAGTCAACTGGGATAATTACAGTTCCGGGCGTATTCAGTCGGTCATTCTGTGGGTTACAGTAACTGTCCTGATCTGTGCATTGTACAAAATATTACATACGGAAAAATTCTGCAGGGTGGTAAGTGTGGCGGGTATTTGCATGATATTAATGCTGCTGATCACATTGACCAGTATATGTGTTGCCACGAAAGGATATAAGAGTAAAGTGGATGCCTTGATCACTGTAAAGGGTGAATATGACATGTCAAAGGATGCTAACTTTATTATATTGATGCTGGATGCCGTGGATTCTCAGACTTTATATGATATGATGACAGTGCATCCGGAATATAGGGAAATTTTCGAGGACTTTACCTACTATCCCAATACCATGACTGTATATCCGTTCACAAAGCATGCGGTTCCTTATATCATATGTGGAGAATGGTATGAAAACCAGATGCCCTTTCAGGAATATAATGTCAATGCATATAAAGATTCCCCGTTTCTGGGACTTTTGGAGGAGAGAGGGTATGAATTGAACATGTACGAAGAGGACTTACCTCTTTTGGATGAAAGCATTTTTCGTTTTGCAAATGTACCTGATGGAAAATATCAGGTGCGTTCTTACTGGGATTTTGCAAAATTGCAGGTAAAATTAGTGGGGTTAAGATATGCGCCTTTTGACCTGAAGCGAGCCTGCATTTTTAATACAAACCGCTTTTCGGTTCTGCGCGACAGCAGCGAGACATATCCTGTATTTTCGGCTAATAATGCTCTTTTTTATCAATCAGTGCAGGAGGACAACATTACCTGTTGTGATGAGAAACAGTTCAAATTTATCCATATTGAAGGTGCGCATGTGCCATTTCAATATGATAAAGATGTAAATATCATTGAGGACGGAACTTATGAAAGTAATATAGAGGCGACAATGACTATCACGAGTGCCTATCTGGATAAATTGAAAGAGGCGGATGTCTATGACAATTCCGTTATTATAGTAATGTCAGATCACGGATATTCATTGACGGGTCCTGAGGCTTTTGGCAGACAAAATCCGATTTTGTTTGTAAAGGGGATGGGCGAACACCATAAAATGGGTGTTTCGGAAGCACCGGTATCTTATGAGGATCTGCAGGCTGCTTATGGTCGCCTGCTGGACGGCAGTCTAAGCAAGGATGTCTTTGAATATCAGGAAGACTGCCGGAGGGTGCGCCGTTTTTTGTATTATGTTTTCGAAAAAGAAGAATATATGACGGAATACATTCAGACTGGTCATGCATGGGACGACAGTACCATGGAGGCAACCGGGAATGTATATATACGTGATGGGAATGAGATGGATTCAGATAACGAATAGAGAGTGTGCATGTGATGAGAATATTACACTATTTACCAGGATTGCCTCCTGTCAGGGGCGGTGGATTAATAAAGTATGCATTAGACTTAGCTGAAGCGCAGGATGAGAATAATCAGGTTTTTCTGTTGGTTCCGGGTTCCATTTCTACAAGAAGAGAAAAACGCTATAAGGCCAATGTTCGAAACGCCGGGACATGGAAAAAGATCCCTTTATATAAGATAAAGAATCCATTGCCGATTCCTATGGCAAATGGGATTTTGGATGTTGAAGAATTTACATTACAATGCGCAGAAGGAATCTACAGGAAGTTTCTGGAAGATGTGCAGCCTGATGTGATTCATATGCATACATTGATGGGGATTCACAGAGAGTTTTTGCTGGAAGCGCGGGCAATGGAAATTCCGATCATATTCACTACACATGATTATTTCGGGCTTTGCCCTACTGTAAATTTATTTTATAAGGATTCGGTTTGTATCCGGCCCTATGAGGATTGTGGAGAATGCAGTCAAAATGCTTTCACGGAAAAGAGATTGCTTTTGGAGCAGTCCGCAGTCTATAAGATGTATCGTAATTGTAATTTTTTGATTCGCTTGTTTCGTATGGATATACTGAAAAGCCGCATGAGTAATCTGCGCAGCAATCAGCCGGATGCCAAAGAGAAAGGTGTATTGAAGCAAACAGATGTAACCGTGGGCAACAGCGCCCCACAGAGATGTGATCAAAAACAGAATTACAAAAAGCTACAGAAATATTATTATGAAATGTTTCATAATATTACCTGCTTTCATTTTAACAGTAATATTACCAAAAAGATTTATGAGCAACATTTAGGTCAATTGTCTGGGCAAGTGATTTATATCAGTAACAAAAGTATTGGAGATAAAAGAACAATTCATGAGTCAGTGGGAAATTTGAAGATAGGTTTCCTGGGAGGAGATACAGCGCTTAAAGGTCTGCGGAGATTACGACTTGCAGTGGGTGAGATTTATAATAATGGTATGAGGGAGATAGAACTACAGATATATGGGAGCCTCATACGTGAAGAACATCCTTTCTGCAAATATTATGATACTTTTACGGAAGCAGAGAGGGATGCGGTTTTCACTCGGATGGATATCCTGGCTGTGCCCAGCAGTTGTATGGAAACTTTTGGTATGGTAGTGCTGGAAGCATTAAGTTATGGAGTGCCTGTAATGGTGTCAGATAAGGTAGGGGCGAAAAGAATATTGGAGCAGAGCAGTTCGGAGTTGGGTATTGTTCTGCCTGATACCCATAAAGCGTGGAAGGCGTGCATTGAGGACATATATAACAATAGAGGAAAGATCAGACAGTATAGTGAAAATATTGGAAAAGAACCGTTGGAGCTGAGATATTCGGCGCATGTGGATAGGATAAGGCAGTTGTATGATGGGTGCATGGAAAATCCTTAAGAAAAACATTTTGCATTTCCGATAGTATTATAGTAGAATAAAACTGTGACGTCCATTTGGTTATATGT
>JAIEKC010000017.1:0-2303 GCA_029064505.1 Acetatifactor sp. | reverse complement strand
GGTTCATATCCTGCAGGGCCTGCGGACAGGTGATGAAGTGTCCTCACTGCGATGTATCCCTGTCGGAACATAAGAACGGCATGCTGATCTGCCATTACTGCGGATACAGCGAGCCGAAACCTGCGCTTTGTCCCAAATGCGGCTCCAGATATATCAGCGGTTTCCGGGCAGGAACACAGCAGATCGAGGAAAAGCTGCGGGAAATGTTTCCGGGTGTCCGCACCTTGCGCATGGATGCGGATACTACGAGGACTAAAGACAGCTATGAGCAGATCCTGTCTTCCTTTTCCAATGAGGAGGCGGATGTGCTGATCGGCACTCAGATGATCGTAAAAGGGCATGATTTTCCAAAGGTAACGCTGGTGGGAGTCCTGGCGGCGGATCTGTCCCTGAGCGCAGGAGATTACCGGGCGGGAGAGAAGACCTTTCAGCTGCTGACTCAGGCGGTGGGCAGAGCCGGGAGGGGAAATCTGCCGGGGGAGGCTGTGATCCAGACATATCAGCCTGACCACTATGCGGTGGTCTATGCGGCAGAGCAGGATTATGGGGGCTTTTACCGCGAGGAGGTCCTCTACCGGGAGATGCTGGGGTATCCGCCCGCTGCCCATATGCTGGCGGTACAGATCTTTTCGAAGGAGGAAGAGCGGGGAAGGCTTCTGGCAGAGCAGCTGGCAGCCGCTTCGGGGATTGAGAGAATGCACCGGGGACGGGAACGCGGCGGAAATATGACCCTGATCGGTCCGGCTCCTGCTTCCATCGGAAGAATTAATGATATTTTTAGATTTGTGTTCTATGTGAAATGTGCAAAGTATGATAAACTGATACAGGTGAAAGATATATTAGAAGAGAAAATACAGAGGATGCAGCTGATAAGCGAGTTGGTACAGTTTGATTTCGACCCGATGAATACCATGTAAGGTAATTCCTGATTCCGGCCGCTTCGGAACGGAGGAAATGTGACACTGGTGCACGGAGGTACATCATTCGTTTGGTGACACGCCTGAATTTATGTCTGTACGGTTGTCTGAGGAGGAAACCGTGCGGACGGAAGATTCCTTTTGTGTTATTTGGCGGAAAGGGAACGGCACGCCGGCGTTATGATAATGATTTAGAGCTGCATAGAAAGGTTAGGTTTAAAATGGCGATTCGTAATATTCGCGAGATGGGTGAAGAAGTACTTACTAAAAGGTGCAAGGAGGTGACAGAGATGACTCCCCGCATCAAGGAGCTGATAGAGGATATGCTGGAAACCATGTATGAGGCAAACGGCGTGGGACTGGCGGCGCCTCAGGTGGGGATCCTGAAACGTATCGTGGTTATTGATACCACCGGGGAAGATCCCCATATCCTGATCAATCCCAGAATCGTGGAGACCAGCGGCGAGCAGACAGGAAATGAGGGCTGTCTGAGTGTGCCGGGGAAATGTGCCGTGGTGACGCGTCCCAATTATGTGAAGGCTGTGGCGCTTGACGTCAATATGAAGGAATTCGAGCTGGAGGGAACGGAGCTTTTGGCCCGTGCCATCTGTCATGAAGTGGATCATCTGGAAGGGCATCTCTATGTGGAGAAGGCGGAAGGCCCCCTGAAGGATGTGGAGAACGAAGAGGAATAGTGTGAGAAAAATTTCCCGAACTGCTGAAGCAGTTGGAAGATGCCCAAAGTGCGGGGATTCTTCCCATGGATGCGCTGTGTCGTCAGCGGCGGCATGGTCAGTGCGGAAAGAACGGAAAGGCAGGGGATTCATATATGAAGATCGTTTTTATGGGAACACCGGATTTTGCCGCCGGTGCGTTGGAGGCCCTGATCAGTGCGGGGCACGAGATCACAGCTGTGGTGACGCAGCCGGATAAGCCTAAGGGGAGGAGCAGTGAGCTGATCCCACCGCCGGTAAAGCAGTGTGCCTTAAAATACAATATTCCGGTAATGCAGCCGCGGCGCATCAAAACACCGGAGGCGGTGGCACAGCTGAAACAATATCCTGCGGATATCTATGTTGTGGCGGCATTCGGTCAGATATTGTCCCAGGAGATACTGGATATTCCGCAATACAGATGCCTGAATATTCATGCTTCCCTTTTGCCAAAATATAGAGGGGCGTCTCCCATTCAGCATGTTATCATTGAGGGAGAAGAGAAGACAGGGGTTACTATTATGCAGATGGATGCGGGAATTGACACGGGAGACATGCTGTATAAAAAGGAAATCCCCATTGAGGACACGGACAATTATGAGACATTGCATGATAAACTGATGGTCCTGGGAGGAGAGGCCATTGTGGAAGCTCTGTCCCTTTTGGAGCAGGG
>JAIEKC010000169.1:0-7383 GCA_029064505.1 Acetatifactor sp. | reverse complement strand
TGACCAGACTGCACAATGATGCAAATGTTCTTGCCATGGGAGCGGGTATCGTGGGCGAGAATCTGGCGTTGGATATTGTGGAGACTTTTCTGAATACGGAGTTTTCCGGTGATGAGCGTCATCAGAGAAGAATCGATCTGATCGAGAAGACGGACGGCAGGCACAATATTTAATCTGCGCAATCTGTTTGAATGCCATGTGGTCAGCACACTGGTGATATACGGGAAAGAGGATACGGATGAACAAGAGAAAAGATTATATCAGCTGGGACGAATACTTTATGGGGGTGGCGCATTTGTCCGGTATGCGTTCCAAGGATCCCAGTACACAGGTGGGAGCCTGCATTGTCAGCCGGGACAATAAGATTTTGTCCATGGGATACAACGGCTTTCCCAGTGGCTGTGAGGATGACGAATTTCCATGGGACCGGGAGGGGGAGGAGCTGGAAACGAAGTATCCTTATGTGACCCATGGTGAATTAAATGCGATCCTGAATTACAGGGGAGGTTCGCTGGAAGGAACGAAACTTTATGTCTCTCTGTTTCCCTGCAATGAGTGCGCGAAGGCGATCATCCAGGCGGGGATCCGCACGGTGGTATTTGACAGCGACAAGTATGAGGGGACGCCTGCAAACAGAGCTTCCAAGAGAATGCTTGATGCGGCGGGAGTGGTTTATGTGCCATATTCCAAGACGGGCAGACAGATCCATATAAGAGTGTAAGGATCTTTCGGAGAGCGTCGGAACATCCTTTTTTGGGGACACCGGGAGAAAATCTGAGTTTCAAACGAAAGCATGCCGGGCTGATCCGTGTGGCTTTTTGGGGAAGCCTGTCGCTGCTTGTCTGCGATATGGCGTTATTATGAGATATGGAAAGAGAATGGCAAAGAGGATCACAGCAGGACGGGGGGTGACAGGATGAAAAGGTATAAGAGAACAACCGCAATATTGGTGATATCGTATCTTGCCGGAGCAGTTTTGGCTGCTTGGGATGTCCCTTATGTCTCTGCCACTTCCTCCACACAGCAGCAGATCCAGGAAGAAGAGAGAGAAAAGGAAGAACTGGAGGGAAGGCTGGATGAGACTCAGACCCAGCTGGAAGGACTCAAAGGAACCAGCAGCGGTCTGAAGAAAGAACTCAGTAATCTCAATGCGCAGTTGGCACAGGTGGTAAGCAATCTGGAAGATCTGGAACGCCGGATCGCGGAGAAACAACAGGAGATTCTTGATACGCAGGCGGCGCTTGAAGAGGCAAAGGAGACAGAGAGCTGGCAGTATGAATGTATGGTGGCGAGAGCCCGTGTCATGTATGAAATGAAGGAAGACAGTCATATCAACGCGCTGATCAGTGCGGGAAGCTTTTCCGAAGTGCTGAATGCCGCGGATTATTACTCCAGAATTGCCAGGTATGATCAGGAGAAAATGGAGGAATATACGGAGAACAGGGAACTGATCGAGGCGCATGAGGCGAGGCTGCAGGCGGAGTATGCGGAACTGGAAAATCTGAAGACCCAGGCGGAGGCGGAGAAAAGCAAGGTTTCCGGGCTGATCAGCCAGACATCCAATGCCATTTCCCAATATGCGGACCAGATATCCGATGCCGAGAGACAGGCCCTGGAGTACGAGCAGGAGATCAAGCAGAAGGAGAGCAGCATAGAGGAACTGAAAAAGAAATACGAAGAGGAGCGTGCACTGTCCCGTGCGGCGGCCAACGCGGCGTGGAGGGATATTTCCGAAGTCGCCTTCGATGAAAATGACCGATATCTTCTGGCCAACCTGATCTACTGCGAAGCCGGAGGTGAGCCGTATGACGGAAAAGTGGCAGTGGGAAGTGTGGTCATCAACAGAGTATTGAGCTCGCAGTATCCTGATTCGGTGCTGGGCGTCATCTATCAGAACAGGCAGTTTTCTCCCGTGGCCAGCGGCAGGCTGGATCTGGCGCTGTCGGCGAACCGGGCTACGGCGGACTGCTACAGGGCGGCAGACGAAGCCATGTCCGGCATTACCAATGTGGGAAACTGCGTCTATTTCCGGACCCCCATAGAGGGGTTGGAAGGGATACGGATCGGAGGACATATTTTTTATTAGGAACAGTCCTTGGGGCGCTGCAGGCCGCGAAGTGGGGCGTGCAGACCGGGGAAAATGGTCTTTCAGGCACGCTCCGATAAAGCGGCGGATGCGTTTACAGCCCGAGGCGGTCCAGATACGATTGAAGCCGGTCAAACTTGTCACGGTAGATCAGAGTGAGCAGATGATTCAGACTGCGCAGGCAGGAGATCATCTGCTCTTTTGTGATCAGATTCTTTTCCATTGCTTCAGCCAGCTCGTCCAGATCTGCCACTTCCATCCGGCCGTCGGGATAGAGGATGACATCCGCCAGCAGATCGGTGACGGTCAGGGAAGCTTCTTTTTCATCGAATTGGAAATCTACAATGTCACAGTACCACCGCAGCAGAGAACCGTCCTGACGGTACATTTTGCTCACCTTGATGCCCTCCTGCAGAAAATAGCAGGAGCATCCGTGGGAAAATTCCGTTTTGGGATTCAGAGTCTTCCATTTGGTGACAATATATTCATCGTTCTGCTCCACGATCATATCATCTTTTAAATGGGTACATTCGGCGGGGATGATCCTTTTGCGATAAAGTGTTTTGACATTCATACTAATCTCCATTCTGGAGCGTTTTCACGACGGGGCGACGCAAATTTATACCCACAAACGCAAATAATTGCCGTCTGCACAGTATAACGAGTAAACGCATCGACAATCCAGAGCTGAAAGCGGCAATTAAATGCGTTCACGAGTATAAAATTTGCGTCCGCCATCAAATAAATTTACGACGCTCCGGCACAAATTTGCGTGTGAAAAAGCAACACATCAGTTTGAGCTTTCACACCATTTCCTGTTTCTGTGTGCGGTCTTCAGTTACATGACAGACGGTAAGAACATTATAAAGTGATCGGCGGCAGTTCGGCAAAGGGGATGAATGGACTGGGAGGAATTGTATGGGGACAAAGTTCCTTTTCCATCCAGATCATATCGCTCCACGCGTTCTGTTTAAAGCCGGAAGCGTGAAAATGGGCCACTGTTTTATAGCCGAACCGTTCGTGAAAAGAGATGCTGGAGGGATTGGGGTAAGCGATACAGGCGCAGAGATTGCAGACGTTCTGCATTGTCAGGATTTTTTCTAACGCCCTGTACAGCTCTGTTCCGATGCCCCTGTGTCCCATATCCTCCCTGATATAGATGGAAGTCTCTGCGGACCAGGCGTAGGCGGCTCTGATCTTAAAGGCGGATGCGTAGGCATAGCCCAGAATGATATGATCTTCTTCCGCGGCCAGATAGGGATATTTTTCCAATGTGCGGCGGATCCTTTCGGCGAAGTCCGCCACAGAAGGCACCTCATACTCGAAGGTGATGGATGTCTTCTCCACATAAGGCGCATAAATCTGCAGAAGCTGCGGGGCGTCTGCGGGGGTGATGATCCGGATGTTCATGAATTTCTCCTTTATGTGATACGCTTCTGTATTGTTATGATGTTTTGTACAATACTACAGCTATAAAAAAGAGAAGTCAATCAAATTCTCCGGCAAGTTTTCAATTGCAAAAAAAATCGGAATCTGTCTCTCAAAATCTGGACATTTATTACCAAATTAGGTATACTATTAAGGACGTACTGAAACAGGGGTATCAGAATGAAACGACGCAAAGGCTTTGATAATAGTGTGGCTCAGGCGCTGGCGATGGTTATGCAGTTCGGCATAAATATGCTGGTGCCGATCTGCTTTATGTCAGCATTGGGAATCTGGCTGGACAGAAAGTTCGGCACTTCCTTTTGGATGATACTTTTGTTTATCGTCGGCGCGGTGGCGGGCGGACAGAATGTATATCGCATGGCAAGGCAGGTATACGGGGGAGATAAAAAGGGGTCGGACAAGGAGCACGGACGTTCCGGTGAAAACAGTGGAAATATTGAGAAAGAAAAATAGGACGCTTTTGGAGCTGCAGACAGGGATCGTATTTGTTGGCATTCTCTGCCAGCTCGTGGGAGCTTTTATTGTGGAACGGCAGGGATATTATGCGAAGAGCCTGTGGTTCGGTGTTTTAATGTCTCTTGTGGCCAGCGTACATATGTACCGCACCCTGGACAGAGGGTTGGACTGCGGAGCGGATGCCTCCAAAATCATTTTCCGGGGGTATCTGTTCCGATACGCTTTTCTGGTCTTTGTGCTTGGGGTTGTCATGGTAACGGAGGTTATGAATCCCTTAGTCCTGTTCATGGGTTATATGAGTCTGAAAGTAGCGGCATTTCTACAGCCGTTTACTCATAAATTATGCAATGGTTTTTTTCATGAGACTGATCCGGTTCCGGAGCCATTGCCGGAGGAGGAAGTCTCGAGGGGGGAGAAAGCTTCCCAGGAAGCTTCCGGGGAATGATATTTTGGAAAGTTTTATCATAGTAATGAAAGAAACTTTCTCAGGGGAAATTCCACGGGAACTGTAAGTAGCTTTAAATATTAAGAAGAGGAGGTGAAACTATGGAACATGGCATCTTGTTATCCGGCGCCGATATTGACTTTATGATTCATGGAGTCGCCAGATATTCCTTTTTCGGTCATGAGGTGTGGATAACAACAACACATGTATGCGTCCTGATCGTCATGCTGATCCTGATTGGTTTTGCCATTGCAGCCAACCGGGCGATTGCCAGAGCGTCTGAAGTACCTGCGGGTTTTCAGAACGTGGTGGAACTGATAGTGGAAAAGCTGGACGGAGTTGTTGACGGCCCGATGGGCAAAGCGGCTCCAAAGTTTTACAACTACATCGGAACCATCTTCATATTTATTCTGTTCAGCAATATATCGGGCCTTTTGGGATTAAGACCGCCTACGGCGGATTACGGTGTGACGCTGCCACTGGGTATTTTGACTTTCACGCTGATCCATTTTAACAAGATCAAGTATCAGAAGCCAATGACCATCTGGAAGGATCTGTGCTCGCCGCTGCCACCATGGCTGCCGATCTGGTTGCCGATCAATATTATCAGTAATATTGCGGTGCCCATATCCTTATCCCTGCGTTTGTTCGCGAACGTGTTGTCCGGTACGGTCATGATGGCGTTGATATACGGCCTTTTAGGCTGGATCGCAACGATCTGGCCCGCAGCGCTTCATGTGTATTTTGATTTGTTCTCAGGAGCAATTCAGACCTATGTATTCTGTATGCTGACCATGACCTATATCTCTAATGAGATCGGTGATGGAACACGCCGTTAGGCAAAGCAAAACAAAATAGTAAACAGTAAATTAAAACAGTCTCAAAACGGCAGATGCCCTGTGCCGTCAGGCACAATGTGCCATATGGATCGGGAAAGAGGTTTTCAGCTGCGGTCTGCGCAGGTGAAAACTGTATTCCGTCAGGGGTATCGCAGTGAGGAGACGGAACAGATTGCCTTAAAGGGCAATGAAATCAGGAGGAAAGAAAATGGAATTTAATTCAAACTTTATCTTAGGTTGTTCCGCAATTGGCGCAGGTCTGGCAGTTATCGCCGGTATCGGACCTGGTGTAGGACAGGGTATTGCAGCCGGACACGCGGCAGCAGCGGTTGGACGTAATCCCGGAGCGAAGGGTGATGTAATGTCCACCATGCTTCTCGGTCAGGCAGTTGCGGAGACCACCGGTCTGTATGGTCTGCTTGTTGCAATGCTGCTGATGTTCGTAAAACCCCTTCTGCCCTAATCTATGAAAACGAAACGCTTAGATTTGTATAGGCAGAAAGGAGGCAAAGAATGATACTTTTAACAGGGGGCGAGT
This sequence comes from Acetatifactor sp., assembly GCA_029064505.1. GTDB lineage: Bacteria > Bacillota > Clostridia > Lachnospirales > Lachnospiraceae > Acetatifactor. The sequence goes on along the minus strand of JAIEKC010000169.1, from coordinate 1,570 downwards.
CCATGGAGAGACTGTTTGATCTGGACTGGCAGCTTCTGGCTGATTCCTGTCTGACCATCATTGCCGTCTTTGTCCTGTTTCTGGCATTGAGCTACTTTCTGTTCAATCCTGCGAGAAAGCTTCTGAACAATCGTAAGGAGAAGATTCAGGGCGAGCTGGAAACGGCCGCAAAGGATATGGAGAGTGCCCGGAGCTTAAAAGCAGAATATGAGAGCAAGCTTCAGGAAATCAACAAGGAAGCGGAGAGCATTCTGAGCGATGCCCGTAAGAGAGCGCTGAACAATGAGAACCAGATCATTGCCCAGGCAAAGGAAGAGGCTGCCGCTATTCTCGCGAGAGCCCGCACGGAAGCAGAGCTTGAGAAACAGAAGATGTCTGATGACGTAAAGAAGGAAATGATTTCCATTGCATCCCTTATGGCCGGCAAGGTAGTATCCGCATCCATCGATACCACCGTGCAGAATCAGTTGATTGATGAAACCTTGAAGGAAATGGGTGATAAGACATGGCTAAGTTAGTTTCAAAGACATACGGCGAAGCCTTGTTTGAGATCGCAATGGAATCGGGTGAGGACAAGGCACAGGAGCTGATGGAGGAGATCCTCGGCATACGCGCCGTGCTTCAGCAGAATCCAGAATTTGACGAGCTGATGAAGCATCCCGGCATTCCGAAGCAGGAGAAGCTTCAGGTGCTGAAGGAGGTCTTCCAGGGACGTGTCAGCGAAGAGCTGGAGAGCTTTTTGGAGGTGATCGTATCCAAAGAGCGATACAGGGATATGCCCGGTATTTTCAGCTACTTTGTGGACCGTGTGAAGGAGACCGGAAGGATCGGCGTGGCATATGTTACCACCGCTGTGGAATTGACGGCCGAACAGAAAGCGGCTGTTGAGTCGAGACTTTTGGAGACTACTGCATACAGGTCAATGGAGATGCACTATTCAGTGGATGCATCCATCATTGGCGGAATGATCATCCGGATCAATGACAGAGTGGTAGACAGCAGTGTCCGTACAAAGTTGGACGGCTTGAAAAAACAATTATTACAAATCCAGCTGGGATGACCGGTTGGAGGAAAGGTGAGACAGATCCATGAATTTAAGACCAGAAGAAATAAGTTCAGTTATCAAGGATCAGATTAAGAGATATGCGTCCAGCCTGGATGTATCCGATGTGGGTACTGTTATACAGGTGGCGGACGGTATCGCTCGTGTACATGGACTGGAAAATGCCATGCAGGGTGAGCTGTTGGAATTCCCCGGCGAAGTATACGGCATGGTGCTCAACCTGGAAGAGGATAACGTTGGTGTAGTACTGCTGGGCAGTGCTAAAAATATTAATGAAGGCGATACCGTCAAGACTACCGGGCGAGTTGTGGAAGTCCCCGTAGGTGACGCTATGCTGGGGCGTGTTGTGAATGCCCTGGGACAGCCGATTGACGGCAAGGGTCCCATCCAGACGAATTCTTTCCGTAAGATTGAGCGTGTTGCAAGCGGCGTTATTACCAGAAAGAGTGTAGATACTCCTTTGCAGACAGGTATCAAGGCAATCGATGCCATGGTTCCCATCGGAAG
>JAIEKC010000168.1:0-18216 GCA_029064505.1 Acetatifactor sp. | reverse complement strand
AACTACCGTAAACCATATTCCTGCCCCTTCCAGAAGATCATAATTATCCGTGCTTTCGCTCACAGTGAAGAAAAGCCAGACAGACGGATAATTTAACGCCATGGACGAATATCCGTCAGCCGCCTGGTCAAAATAGATTCCGAATATATCCAAAAAGCTTCTTCCCATGATCACTCCCGCCAGATTCAGCACACACATTACCACAGGTATGATCAGAAAATGCAGTACGGAAAACCGTTTGCGCCAAAACCAGACGAACAGAAAAAGCGGCAAAATGAACACTGCCTGCAATTTAAAGGAAAAGGACACTCCCAGAAACAGGAATGCGGGCACATACTTTTCCCTGCACAGCATTGTCAGTGCCAGCATCGCAAAGCATACATAGATGGAATCGCATTGTGCCCATGCGGAAGAATTCATAATAACGATTGGCGACGCGATCACTGCCGCATATGCAAATATCCCCTTCCACTTTCGATTTCCGTCCGAATACCGGTACACCAGACTTCCCATAACAAATGCCAGACAATAATCAAAGATGACGGACAGAATTTTATAGGCGGACAACGGATTTACAGGCAGATAAGTAAAGACCGCTATCAGCGTCTGGTACAGCATATTATAATTCCCCACCTGCCGGCCCAGCATCTTCATGCCGCCACCGCTCCTGATCTCATCATACCAGGGCAGCAGAAACGAAGCCGCATCCCCGCTGACTATATTACGCAGGCTGAAACGAATCAGCATACTCAGCAACGTGATCACGGCAACAGACGCCACGTCCAAATGCTTCTCTAAGAAATTAAGCAGCTTTCTCTCGACTTTTATCATCTCTCCTTACACTTTTCGTGTGAACCCCTTTCACACTTCTCCTTTCTCTCCTATACAGGTTCCTGTCCTGCGTCCCCTGTCAAACAGCCTGCCTTACCCTGTCCTCCGTCCATCTCCCTCACAATCAGAACAAGGTACGCCAGAAATACCGCCAGATTGACCAGTGTCATGGTCAAAGACGCCCGCGTATCCTTGCCAAACAGAAAAGAAGCGTAAGTCATGGTCGTCAGGCAGTACATAGGCACCAGCAATACTATCGTCCTCTTCATCCAGATCAAAATGATGATCGCCAGGATCTCATGCAGAAAACCATATCGCTCATGCATGGCCGGAAGGAACAGAACACAGATATAGGACACCAGAAAAGCAATGTAAATAAGATTACGGGGATTCCATTCCACCTTCTTCAATAGGAGAACCGTCATCAAAAGCAGCAGAACCGCCACGGTAAGCAGCACACTTGCCCTTTTCAGATGCCAGTACAGATCCGGATAATAATTCTCCGTCAGGAAAAGCCATACGGACGGATAATTCTGCACCATAACAGGATATTCATCGGTCTGATCGAGATAGATCGTAAAAACATCCAGAAAACTTCTGCCCATGATCACACCCGGCAGATTCACCACGCACATTGTCACAGGTATCACCAGAAAACAGAATATGGTAAAACGCCTGCGCCAAAACCATACGAACAGGAAAAGCGGCAAAATGAACACAGCCTGAAGCTTAAAGGCCAATGACACTCCCAGAAAAATACAGGCAGGCACATACTTTTCCTTACACAGCATCACCAGTGCCAGCATGGCAAAGTACGCATAGACGGAATCGCATTGCGCCCATGCGGCGGAATTTAGTATGACCAGAGGAGAAAGGACCACCGCCGCATATGCAAAGATTCCCTTCCATTTCCGATCCCCGTCCGAATACCGGTATACCAGCATTCCCACCGTTACCGCAAGTAAATAGTCAAATATGGCGGATGAGAACTTATAAGCATATACGGGGTCTGCCGGTATATATGTCAGGATCGCTATCACCGTCTGATACAGTATATTATAAGTTCCCACCTGCTGTCCCAGCGCCCTGAAGCCGCCGTTATCCCGGATGTCGTTATACCAGGGCAGCAGACACTGCTCCACATCCATATTGCTCAGATTCCGCAGGCCGGAACGGATCATTATACTCAACAGTGTAATTGCACCCACCACAAGAATATCCAGATGTTCCTCACAGAATTTTACCAATTTTTTCTCAAATGCGATCATTTCCATCCTCATTTCCGCATCGCTGCAGACACACAACAACCTACAGCCACACCTTTTGCAATCTCTTTATCCCCTCGACGATCTGTTCCTGCGTCAATCCCCCAAATCCGATGAGCACCGTAGCTTTTCTGTCCGATCTCTCCACCATGCTCTCAGACAGGCCGTACACCTTCACACCCTCCCGCGCCGCCTTCCCAACCATCTCTTCCTCCGTTATATCATTCTTCGCCGTAAGGATCAGATGCAGTCCCGTGTTTTCACCGGAAATGGTATAGCGGCTCCTGAAAGGTTCCAGACATTGAAGCAGCAATTCCTGCTTTGTCCTGTATATTTTTCTCATCTTGTTCAGGTGACGTTCAAAGTAGCCGTCCCTGATAAATTCGTTCAGAATCCTCTGGTCAATCCTGGACACGGTACAGGAATAAAAAGAACAGTCTCTCCGGTATCTCTCCAGCAGAGGCTGCGGAAGCACCATAAAGCTTACCCGGATCGCCGGTGCGATAGCCTTGGAAAAGGTTCCTATATAAATGACCTTTCCCTGCCTGTCCGACGCCAGTAAAGCGGGGATCGGTTTTCCGTAATAGCGGAACTCACTGTCATAGTCATCCTCGATGAGATACCGGTCCGTTCCCCCTGCCGCCCATTTCAGAAGCTCCAACCTCCGCCCGATGGGCATGACGGTTCCCATGGGGAACTGATGTGACGGCATCACATATGCCGCGCTGACCCTTTCCCCGGTCAGACAATCCGTACGCATTCCGCTGTCATCCATATCCACTGTCACAATATCATAGGCAAAAGACTGGAAAATACGGTAAGTGCGGATATAGGTGGGATTTTCCATGGCAATGCGCACATGCCTCCCCAATATCTTCTCCAGCAGCATCAGCAGATAATCATTCCCTGCACCTACAATGATCTGTTCCGGTCTGCAGTTCACCCCTCTGGAAGAATGAAGATACCGGCTGATCGTCTCCCGCAGGTCGTGATCGCCCTGAGCCTCTCCTCTGGCAAACAGCTCACTGTTCCCACAGGTCAGTATGTTCCTGGTAATCTTTTTCCAGACCCCGAAGGGAAAACCCGACATATCGATCTCATGGGGGGAGAAATTGTACTCCCAGGCTTCCTTTTCCTGCGTCCCGCCCGGATCTCTCCGGTCCTCCGCCGGCAGCCTTTTCGTCTCCTCCATGCGAAATAACTCTTCCATGGCACAGACAAAATATCCCCTGTAGGGTCTCGATTCTATATAGCCTTCGCTGAGAAGCTGTTCATAGGCATATTCCACCGTACTGCGCGCCACCTGCAGATATTCTGCCAATGAACGCGTAGAAGGAAGCCTCTCTCCCGCGAGAAGCTTCCCATCCTTGATTTCCGTTTTAATATGGTCATATATCTGCTCATACAGGCATTTGTCACTGTCTGTACGCAGCCCGATCGTCATATCATACATTGACTTATTTATTCTTCATCTTTGCCATGATCTGCTCTTTCAGATCTCTTGCCTTATCCTTCATACGGGCATTGGCGGTGGTAGACGTCAGGATGGAGGCAACCATGCGGCTTGCCACATCGTATTTCTCCAAATGAGCCGCCAGCACTCCGAGCAGATAGTCCATGGTGATCTCATCCATACCGCACATGGGGAAGCCTTCATTCTGTCGCGCCTCCGCAAAACCATTGTATGCATTCTGAATATATTCTTCTTCCTTTGCCTTAAGCTCCGCTACCAGCTCCGGGGTTCCCTGCTCCGTATCCGTTACAAATTCCCTATACCCTCTCATGAGCCATGCACTCTTCAGGCAGATGTATGCCTTCTCGCTGACTTTCGCACGCTTCACCACCGCATTGACCAATGCAAGCTGATATCTGTCCACCGCTTCCTTATAGCTGTAAGTATCACCCGTATAACTGGGAATCTTTACACTGACGCTGATCTTCTCTTTTATCAGTTTTGCCTGGGCACTGGTGAGATTGGGGAAAAATCTGGTAAGCGCCGTATAACCACAGGTCGGACAAAGCACCACATCGTATTTTACGGAATCAATCCCTTCATGCCGGGGTCTCAGATCCTGATCCGAGCCGATCAGCTTTGCCTTGCCCGACTTCATGATCTTTGTAGGCGCATCCGAGTCACAGCAGGGGCATTTGAAAGTCTTGTCGTAGATCAGATCCTTTTCTTCGATCTTTACAGGTTCCTGTGCCTTCTTCTTCGCCTCCGCCTTCTCAGCCTCCCCAAAAATATCCATATCTTCCAGTCCGTTCAGACCTAACCCACCCAATCCTGATAATAAACTCATAATTCTTTCCTCCATTCTGATAGCTGCCTGTAACAATTCTGCCGCTTACGGCAATTTATTACATATGGTGTTACGTTATTTATATCTCAATATTACCTCAATCCTTTTTCGGCAATACGAAAGAACTCTTCAACGAGACAATCCTGTTAAATACCAAAGCGCCGGGCTTTGTGTCCTTGGCATCAACACAGAAGAAGCCCTGTCTCACAAACTGAAAGCGGTCATATGCCTTCGCTTCCGCAAAAGCGGGTTCCAGCCTGCAGTCCTTTAAAACCGTAAGTGAATTGGGATTCAGGTACAGTTCTCCGTCTTCACTGTAAATGGCACCCTTCTCGTCCGCAACAGCCTCGTCGATCAGGTTCTCATAAAGGCGTACTTCCGCCTTCACGGCCTTTTCGGCAGCCACCCAGTGGATAGTGCCCTTTACCTTTCTTCCGTCAGGGCTGTTGCCGCCCTTAGAAGCAGGATCATAGGTACAGTGTATCTCGGTGATATTTCCCTGCTCATCCTTCACACAGCCGGTACAGGTCACGAAATAAGCATTCATAAGGCGTACCTCATTACCGGGGAACATTCGGAAATACTTTTTGGGAGGTTCTTCCATGAAATCTTCCCTCTCTATATAAAGCTCTCTGCCAAAAGGCATCTGTCTGGAACCAAGCTCTTCATTTTCAGGATTATTCACGGCAGTCACCATTTCCGTCTGCCCTTCCGGATAATTGTCAATGATCAGCTTTACAGGATCCAGAACCGCCATATAACGGGACGCCTTAGGCTTCAGATCCTCCCGGATGCAATACTCGAGAGCCGCGGAATCCGCAACGGACTGTGCCTTGGACACACCGCACATCTCCACGAACATCCGGATGGATTCAGGAGTAAATCCTCTCCGCCTCAATGCAGCGATGGACACCAGCCTGGGATCATCCCAGCCATCCACCCTGCCTTCCAGGACTAGCTTCTTAATATACCGCTTACCGGTCACCACATTCTTCAGGTACATCTTCGCCTGCTCGATCTGTTTCGGGGGGTGCGGATATTCCAGTTCCCTTACCACCCAATCGTAGAGCGGTCTGTGATCTTCAAATTCCAGCGTACAGATGGAATGGGTGATCCCTTCAATGGCATCCTCGATGGGATGTGCAAAATCATACATGGGATAAATACACCATTCATCTCCGGTATTATGGTGCGACATATGCGCCACACGGTAGATCACAGGATCCCGCATGTTAATATTCGGGGACGTCATATCGATCCGGGCCCGGAGCACCTTCTCTCCGTCGGCATACTTCCCGTTCTTCATATCCTCGAACATCTGCAGATTTTCTTCCACGGAGCGGTTCCTGCCGGGGTCTTCCTTTCCCGGTTCCGTAAAGGATCCCCTGTATTCCCTGATCTGTTCCGCAGTCAGATCGGACACATATGCCCTGCCCTTTTTGATCAGCTTTACTGCTGCCTCATACATCTGCCCGAAATAACCGGAGGCAAAAAACAATCTGTCCTCCCAGTCGGCACCCAGCCACTGAACATCCTCTTTTATTGATTCCACAAATTCGACATCTTCTTTGGTGGGATTGGTGTCATCGAAACGCATGTTGAACTTGCCGCCGTATTTTTGGGCGAGCCCGTAATTGACAAGAATCGACTTGGCATGCCCGATATGAAGGTATCCGTTGGGTTCCGGCGGAAAACGGGTCCTGACCGTATCATAAACACCCTCCGCCAGATCTTTCTCAATGATCATCTCGATAAAATTCTTTGATTCTGCTTCACTCATCTATTTCATCCTGTCCTTTTCCTCTATCTCTTTTCTCACTATTCTTATCCGGTAACTGTTTAAATAGTATCATTGTTATCATAACACATCTGACAGTGCCTTAGCAAGCAATTCTTCCGGTGAATAGATGGGAATTGCATACTGCTTTCCGTCTCTCCTGCTCTCATAACTGCTTCGCCATAAAATTTCACGCGTCATCAAATCCCATGCCGTAAGCCGCGTATGTAAGCTGTCATAGTTCTCTTCCACACAATTATCCGGCACATAGGCAACACCATTCACAACCTCCACATCTGCAACCCGGTATGTATCCGCCGGAGCCTCCCACAATTCTCCTGTGGAAAGATTCCAGAACACAAGTTTCTCTTTATTCCGACTCCCGTCATCACTGGCCAACTCTGTCTGAAGCAGGCTTTCCATAAGGGCATATTGCGCTTCAGGCGTGTAGGGAAGCGCCATACCTTCATATTCGGTCAGTGCGCAGGCTGCCGTTTCTATCGCCTGGATCCTGTCTCCCTGTTCCAGAAGACGCAGCGCTTCCGCCGCCAGATTCCGGGCCTGGTTCTCCAGAAGCGCTTCATTCCGGGCCTCTATCTCCGCCGCCTGCACTTTCAGTGAGAGCGCCTGTTCTTCCAATACGGCCGCCTGTTCTTCTATCTGTTCTTTCTGTCTTTGGATCCGCAGCGCCATGTATGTGCTGAATGCACCAAAGCACAGACACACCGCCGCGGCCGTAGACGAGACCGCCAGGATCCGCTTCATGCGCCTCTCCCTGTGGCGCTGGCGCAGATCGTCGTAATTCAGGGAAAACATGGGTGCCAGCAGCCGCAGTTTCTCTGTCTTCAGCGCTTTCAGCATATCCCGCTTCGTCCTGCCTCGGATGTCCGCCGCCAAGGGCTCCAGCTGCCTGCGCACGATCCCGGCGGTACCGTCGGGATTCTGCACCAGAGGGACTCCCGCAGCCTGGGAGAGCAAATCACTACCAGATACTCCGACTCCTGCAGCGCTTCCATGATATTTTCTTCCAGATCATTCGTCATAGGCAGCTCATCCCGGTCTCGGAAGACCCGAGTGATCCTTGTCCTCCCTTCCCTCCTGTCGGAGAGCTTTCCCGGCAAACGAAAAGCCTCCATCTGTCGATGAAGGTTCTCCGCTGCAAATTTGTCCAATTCCGTATGCCGGTAGCTTATAAAGGCATCATATCTGCATTTCATCATAGCTCCTCGAAAAAATATCCCGCTCCACCACATAAATATCATGACGGTCATCACAGCGGACTGCAAGATAATCCCCCGGTCTGCCCAGCATATATTTGTTCTTGTCCCATGCGGTAAATACCTTCACGCCCTTGTCCAGGGGCCGGGCATGGATGTGCACCTCCCCGGTGGGCATACACAATTTCGCGATTTCGGTGAGCGGTAAAGTCTCCCCGCTCTCCCGGTTCTTTATGGTGGGAGCATACTCCGTTACGCTCAGAGCCGCACTGTTATTATATGGCTGATCCAACATCTCATACGAATCCATGAATTTCGCCCGGCGGTTGGGATAGACTTCCCCCTTGACACCGATCATGATATAGAGGTCTTCCTCCACCGTCAAATCGATATCCCCCTCCAGCGTGCGGATGGTGATCGGGGTTCCCACCGGCAGAATCTCGCCGGCTCTGACATAGCCCAGGGGAATTCTCCTTTTGACATAGGACTTCATGGTACTCAGATCGGCCTCATATTTCTCCGCATAAATCACTTCAAAACTGTCAAAATACTCTGTCATACGATTGTTAAAGTACCCCTCCGTATGCAGGGTGGGAAACTTTTCTTCATAGCGGCGCAGGCTGATAAAGCCGCCCGCCTTCTCATAATGGCCGCCGCCGGATCCCATGCCTTCCGCCAGATAGGCGGCCAGCTCACTGGCATTCACCTCCCGGATACAGCTCCGGACGGAAAATTTATAGCCGTCATTTACCTCGTTGAACACCACACAGGTCTTGATCGCATCCACCTGCAACAGGAAATCGCTGATCAACCCCAGGATATTGGGGTCACAGGGCTGCGATTTGATGACCGCAAACTCATAATCGTCGTTATAGCTGTACCGTATCAGGGCAATACCCGCTATCTCCAGCTCTTGCAGGGAAATATTGGAATTCCGGAACAGTGTGATCAGGCCGTTGTCCACCGGAAGGTCATCTATCATATCCATATCCAGCGGATTATGCAGCTCCGAGAACTGATTGGTATCGGAGTACAGTCCATAGTACAGCGCCGTTCCCAATCCCCTGTCATCACGAATCTCAAAGCCTTCCTCCGTCAGCATTTTCCACACTAAGGTAGAACAGCTGCCAAGCCCCGGATGAATCTCCCACCATTTCGCAGCTTCCATTTCCGCCTGATGATGATCAATGACAGCCACGTTCTCCGCCGCCAGCTTCGTCACATTCCCCGCTCCGTACTGACAGTCCGCGGTGATCAGCAGCCCCTCCAGGGTAAGAGCAGCCGCCTGCTCCACGGAAATGTACTCCACCGGAAGTTCCAGCTTTTCCACCATTAATTTCAGATTTGATTTCCGGATCCTGTTCCTGCCGCTGTACACCAGCCGAACCTGCTTACCCCTGCTCTGAAAAAAGCAATATAAACCATATCCGGATGCAAGGGAATCTGCATCCGGATTGTCATGACATTGAATCGTTATCCTGCTAAATTGTTCAAGATCTGAAAGCTTCATTTACAGTCCCTTCCTGTTTCGCCCGGGTAACATCTGCTGCCGCCGGCAGATGTATGCTTTTGTACCTGTCGGTATTATGACTCTCACGTCACTCACCGGACAGCCTGACTGGAGCATGTCTGAAAAATCATTCCCTCCGGTCTGCACGTCCCACTTCGCGGCCTGCCGCACTCTAATGGTGGAACAGTCTGATGCCCGTAAATGCCATCACCATTTGATACTTATCACAGCACTCAATGACCGCGTCATCCCGCACGGAACCGCCGGGCTGGGCAATATATTTCACACCGCTCTTATGGGCTCTCTCAATATTGTCGGAGAAAGGGAAGAAGGCATCGCTGCCCAGCGTCACATCCTGCATCTTATCCAGCCATGCGCGCTTTTCCTCTCCGGTAAACACGGAAGGCTTTACCTTGAAGGTCCTCTCCCACACGCCGTCTGCCAGCACATCCATATATTCGTCGCCTATGTATACATCAATGGCGTTGTCCCTGTCCGCTCTGCCCAGACCGTCCGCAAACTGTAAGTTCATTACCTGAGGAGACTGACGTAGGAACCAGTTGTCCGCCTTCTGGCCTGCCAGTCTGGTACAGTGGATACGGGACTGCTGTCCCGCGCCGATACCGATGGCCTGGCCGCCCTTTACATAACATACGGAATTTGACTGGGTGTATTTCAGGGTGATCAGCGCAATCTTCATGTCGATCAGCGCCGCCTCCGGAATTTCCTTATTCTGCGTCACAATATTGGAAAGAAGATCTCCGTTGATATCCAGTTCGTTCCTGCCCTGTTCAAAGGTGATGCCGTATACCTGCTTTCTCTCAATCTCAGCGGGAGTGTAGGAAGGATCGATCCGGATCACATTGTAATTCCCCTTCTTCTTCGCCTTTAACAGCTCCATTGCCTCATCCGTATATCCGGGAGCGATGACGCCGTCGGATACCTCTCTCTTGATCAGCCTTGCGGTATCCGCGTCACAGACATCCGACAATGCGATAAAATCGCCGAAGGAAGACATTCTGTCCGCGCCTCTTGCTCTGGCATAGGCACAGGCAAGAGGCGAAAGCTCACCCAGATCGTCCACCCAGTAGATCTTAGCCAGTGTGTCGTCCAGGGGAAGGCCTACCGCCGCGCCTGCGGGAGAGACATGCTTAAAGGACGTGGCTGCGGGAAGCCCTGTTGCCTCTTTCAATTCCTTTACCAGCTGCCATCCGTTGAATGCATCCAGGAAATTGATATATCCGGGCTTGCCGTTCAACACGGTGACGGGTAGTTCGCATCCGTCCTCCATATAGATGCGGGAGGGCTTTTGATTGGGATTACATCCGTATTTTAATTCGATTTCTTTCATCTTGATCTCCTATCCGGTTCTGAAATTATTAGTATCTTCTCTAACAACAGCCGGCCCTGAAATGACTGTCACGTTACATTTGAATACCCGTACATCAGATATGACAAATACATGCTTCTTTCATGAACAATGCTGCTACATACTCTGATCTGTATATGAGATCACTGGTTCTTATTCACGATCCGGGTCTCGTATTTTCCGGTCTCAATATCAATGTATCTGACAAACAGGGACACTTTATTCTCTTCGTTGAGACTGTTCCAGATCATCTCAGTAAAATCGTCGATATCCTGATCGATCTCTACCGCCTTAGGTTCCCCCTGAAAACTGGGCAGAGGATCGCCGTCATGCATATATGTATGAAGGAACCGCCCCTCTCCGGCTTTGGGATTCTCATAGGCAAAGGTATTACGGATACAGGTGGAGGGATCTCCGTTATTGCTCTTTAAAATTGACATGGCATAGTTATAGTTCCCACCCTCTATATGCATGATACCGGAAATGCGGGGAGTATAATTGGGGCCGTCCGGCTCAAATTCCCTGCAGCGGAGTGACTGTTCAAAAGTCAGCTGTTTATCCATTCCCTCATAGATGGTGTCCGTCTGGTCGCCGTTGGTGACGATGGTCTTATTTCCCAGTACACGGACCGGCGCATAAATGATCAGACTGGGGTCCTCCAGTTTGGAGGGATCAAAGGCCTCCGTGCGGATTCCTTCCCCGTCCGTCACAAAGATACGGTTACGGCTGTTAGAACTCCTTCCCATGATAAAATAGGCCGTAACCGCCTGCCTTCCGTCGGCGGAACGTCCGATGACGATGCCTCTTCCGGGATACGCATTCCCAAGCAATTCCTGTTTCAGTGATGTCATGTTCTTCCTCCATTCCAGTTGCTTCCATGATTTTTATTTTACCGGTACATACCTTTTTCTTTCAGTGTTTCTTCCAGCCTTCGCGTCTTGACATTCACAGCCTTATGCAAATCTTCGCTGCTGATCCCGCAGATTTCCTGCACGTAATAGATTCCCAGCTGCACATCGGCCAGTTCCTCAAGAATACGGGTCTGATCGCCCTTTCCCCTGAGCTTTTTGGAAATTTCCTTACTTAATTCAGAGAGTTCTTCCATAACAATGATCAGATTTCTATGGCCCCTTTGAGTACCCTCCTTTTTATTGGATTCCACAGACTTTTGCAATACATCTGTTATCCATTGCATATCCACGTCTTCCTCAGATACGCTTACTTGTGAAATAAATTTCTCCCTGTCCAATTTACTTTCCCCCTGTTCCGATTCCGTTTTGAACCGTCTTGTTTCCACCGGCGCCTGCAATGTTCCGCTCCGCACCGCTCTATCAAAAATCTTACACGTTTTCCCTTAAATATGCAATACCTTTTGACAGATATAACACATGTATCGTAACAGTTCAGTCATGCAGCAATTCACAGATTACACATGGGTGCCGCACACAAAGCGTAATCTGTGAATTGCCCTCCGACGATGTGCGGACAAATAACAGTTGTATCAGAATAAACCGGACGTATCTCCCGCTGTGGAGACACGTCCGGTTTTTGATCAATATCGCAGGTTATCGCTTCTTATGTATATGGAATGACCGAAGGATCATCCCCCATGATCGCGGGACTGCCGTGCCTCGATCAGGCATCCACACTATAGTTGGGAGCCTCCTTGGTAATGTGGATATCATGGGGATGGCTCTCTTTCAGGGAAGCGGCGGAAATCTTGACGAACTTCCCGTTTTCTTTCAATTCTTCTATGTTATTTGCACCACAGTAACCCATACCGGAACGCAGACCGCCCAGAAGCTGGAACACGGTATCCTCCAATTCACCCTTGTAAGCCACACGGCCCTCCACGCCTTCAGGAACCAGCTTCTTGGCATTTTCCTGGAAGTAGCGGTCCTTGCTGCCGTTCTCCATGGCCGCAATAGAACCCATACCGCGGTAAACCTTATACTTTCTTCCCTGGAACAGTTCGAACTCCCCGGGACTTTCCTCACAGCCCGCAAACATGCTTCCCATCATACATACGCTGCCGCCTGCGGCGATCGCCTTTGTAATATCTCCGGAGTACTTGATACCGCCGTCCGCAATGACGGGCACGCCATACTCCTTGGCAACGCCGTAACAGTCCATGATAGCCGTAATCTGGGGTACGCCGATACCGGCAACCACGCGGGTGGTACAGATGGAACCGGGGCCGATACCTACTTTCACCGCGTCCGCACCGTTCTCGATCAGGTCTTTGGTCGCTGCCGCCGTAGCCACGTTGCCGGCTATCACCTGAAGGTCAGGATACTTCTCCTTGATCATTCTCAGGCAGTTCAATACATTCTGGGAATGGCCGTGGGCGCTGTCCAGGACCACCACGTCTACCTTGGCATCCACCAATGCCGCCACACGGTCCAGAACATTCGCGGTAATACCAACGCCCGCGCCGCAGAGCAGTCTGCCCTGGGAATCTTTTGCCGACAAAGGATACTTGATGGTCTTTTCAATATCTTTGATTGTGATCAGACCCTTTAAATTAAAATTGCCGTCTACAATGGGAAGTTTTTCTTTTCTGGCCTTTGCCAGGATCTGCTTTGCCTCCTCAAGAGTGATACCCTCGGGAGCGGTGATCAGATTCTCGCTGGTCATGGATTCTTTGATCTTCTTTGAGAAATCGGTCTCAAACTTTAAGTCACGGTTGGTAATGATGCCTACAAGTTTGCGGCCTTCTGTGATGGGAACGCCGGAGATACGGAATTTACCCATCAGGGCATCCGCGTCCGCCAGTGTATGTTCGGGAGTCAATGAAAAGGGATCGGTGATAACGCCGTTCTCAGAACGTTTTACTTTATCCACCTCTTCTGCCTGAGCCTCAATGGACATATTTTTGTGGATGATACCGATACCGCCCTGTCGCGCCATGGCGATCGCCATACGGTTCTCCGTTACCGTGTCCATTCCCGCGCTCATCATGGGAATATTTAATTTGATCTTCTTCGTCAGCCAGGTAGTAAGATCCACCTGATTCGGTACGACCTGCGAATACGCAGGTACCAGCAGCACATCGTCAAAAGTAATGCCTTCACCGATAATCTGTCCCATTTTCTTTCCTCCATTCCGTTGCCGTCTACATCAGTTTCTTCTGTCTTCCCGCTTCAATGCCCTTGATGGGAAAGACTGTTTCCTGTGAAAATGTTCTCCTGCCCGGAATCAGAAATGCATGACACCTTTTGCAATTGACCCCGGACAGTTTTCTGATTGTTCAAATGAGTTTAACAGAGTTTCACGGTACTGTCAACAGAAAATTTATCAGACAAAAACACAAAAATTTTCAGACAGATTTCCCCGGCGCAGCACGCCCACTTCAGGGCCCGACGCGCCGGGGAAATCATCTTTCAAACACACACTAATCGTTGAATATCTTTCTGGGAGCCACATTCTTCATGACCTTGATCATTTCCTCAGAGGGACTTAAAAGAATCTTCTCCCCTCCCTCATAGTACATCACAAAGCGGCGGTCAGGCTGCAGTTCCTCACCGATACTGTAGTCTTTCACCTTTGCATTCTCCCTTCTGCCGAAGTTGTCCAGATGATAACTCTTAATGGGAGCCAGAATCTCTATCCTGTCCAGACTGTAGGTGGCGACTCTCTTTCTCCTGGACTTTGCCATTACCTTATCCACCACGATCTCCTTGTCCAGATAGAGATACTCATACTCAATCTCAGAGAACATATTGGCAAAATAAGCACCCACACCGAAAGCCACCGCAGGGATAAATGCCAGCGGGATAACAAACATGATCACGGCAAAAAACACGGTCAGTGCGATCAGTAAAAACTTCAAAAATTTCCTCATTGCTGAGGGTTTTGTCTGTACCAGACATTCAACATATACGTCACTCATTCTTTCCTCCATTCCAAAGCATCCCTGCCAAACGGCAATACCGCAAATGTTCCGGATGCTTTCCATGCTATAGTATTACTATATCCCACAACAGAAAAAGTTGCAAGACGCACATCACTCTTTGCCGGTTCCTTACTGCCTGCGGAGCGTAAATCCGCCCACCAGCCGGTTCAGCACCATGGCCTGATTGGACAGCTCCTCGCTGATAGCGGCGCTTTCCTGGGCAGTGGCGGAATTCGACTGTACCACATCGGATATCTGATTCACCGCCTGAGTGACCTGACTGATGGATTCGGTCTGTCTCTCCACCGCCTCCGCCATCAGATCCATCTGTTCTGTTGCCTGTCCGGTCAGCTCCGCCATCCGGGTGACAGAGGATGTGACATTTGAAACAGCCTGACCTCCGTTGCCGACGGCTTCAATGGATCGACTGATCAGATCCATAGTTGCCTTTGCGGACTCATCAGACTTCGATGCCAGTTCCCGGATCTCGTCCGCCACCACCGCAAAGCCTTTTCCATCCTCACCGGCCCTCGCCGCCTCCACGGAGGCGTTCAGTGACAGGATCTTGGTCTGAAGGGCGATATCCTCAATGGTATCTATAATATGCTTGATCTCATTAGAAGTAGTGGTGATCAGATCCATGGCCTGATTCAGATCTCCGATATTTTTCCTGCTCTCCAGAAGCTGCGTCTGGGCGCCGTCCATAGCGGTTTTCGTCTGCTCTGACAGCTGGGCCGTCTTCTTCGCGTCTCTGTCAATATCCTGCAGGGTGGCGGAAAGCTGTACCACGGCGCTGGCCTGTTCCGTAGAGCCCTGGGAAAGGGCGGTACTGGATGCCGCCACCTGAGCGGAACCGTTGGAGACATGGCCGGATGCCTCGGCAATACCTCCCAATGCCTGATTCAGCTTATCTCCTATGGTCTGAAAGTCTTCCTGCAGCACCCGGAAGTCACCGGGGTAATGGTCCGCCACACTGTCGCTGGTCAGATCACCGCCGGCGATACTGCTGAGTATGGAACCGATCTCCGCCATCATGATCCTGAAATTTTCCACCAGATGCGCGGTAGAATCGGAGAGAGTACGTGTTTCATCCCTGGTTGTCACCTGAGGGACAGGGCTCTTAAGATCTCCCTCGGAAAGGGCACGCAGGCGCCCGGCACATTTGACAATGGGACCGGTGATGGAACGGCACACAAGAGCGGAGATCATTATGACAAGGATACACAGCACGATCCCCACCGCCAGCTGGATATTGTTTCCCACATAAGCATAATGCAGAAATTCATCCTCGCTGATGGTCACACCCACGCTCCATCCGTCAGTACCGGGAATGGGAGCATAACCCTGCAAATAGTCGGAATGATCCTCGGGATAAGTATATCTTCCCACACCGCGCTCCCCCGCGATCATTTTCTGTTCAATGGA
Organism: Acetatifactor sp.; assembly: GCA_029064505.1. Taxonomy (GTDB): domain Bacteria; phylum Bacillota; class Clostridia; order Lachnospirales; family Lachnospiraceae; genus Acetatifactor. The sequence continues at coordinate 2,627 of JAIEKC010000168.1, read as the reverse complement.
ACCTATCGCCTGTATGTATTCGTCATCAGGATAAGCCGCCATTTCCCGAACCAGATTTTCCTGATTCAGCACTTCCTCTGTCTCCAGAGCAGCGATCGTAGTGCCCTCCTTATCCAGAATATAGGCATCCCCCTCTTCTCCAATCTGTATCTCGTTAATAATGGACTGCAGAAGATTTGTATCGCACTGGAAATACACCACACCCTGAACCGTGTCTCTTACTTTTACAGGAGCGGACACTACCAGATAACTGTCATCTCCCTGCCCGTAGGGAACAGACATATAGCTTTCCCCCTGCAGAGCTGCCTGAAAAAACGGTTCCCCGGAAATATCCGTTCCGTGAACCTCATCATATCCATCGGCATCCGCCATTCCTCCGAAACGCATATAATACTGTTCCACTTTCGTCTGCAGAAACGCCTGTTTCTCAAAGGCTGTCACATCCGAAGATGACAGGATTGGAAAAGACGCTATTTCCGCAATGGTCAAAGTGTAGGTTGAGATCATATTCTGGGCAGCCAGGGCAGCCAGATCCGTAGTTTCGATCAGTGTCTGTTCCATGGCTGTCAGGGTGGAACGCCGGGAGATCACCGTGCTCAGCGCCACATTGATGACAGAGACACCCATTGTAGCCAGAATAACCAGTATCATGATCTTTGTCTGAATCTTTTTCATAGTTCTTTGCCGCAGTCTTGCGACAGCGGCCACCTCCTTTTCCATCTTCTATGTGTATTTCGGTATCCCGTTACAGAAAAATTCCGAAACCGTTAAATTTTTTCATGGTTGAATGCCCCTGATGTAAATCGTATTTCTGTGAACCATGCTCTCTCTCAGAGCGTGTTTAAAAAATATGTGAACATTGATTCCATGTCCTGTTCACAAGTGATTTCCGGGCAGTTCCTACGAGCAGCTGGCCAGCTCATAATAAAGCCCTCTCTTCGCCATCAGTTCCTCATGGGTTCCTTCCTCCGCAATCCCCTGATTGCCGATATAGAGGATCCGGTCCGCATTCCGTATTGTGGACAGACGGTGAGCAACAATGAAAGCCGTCTTATCCTTCAGCAGAACCTCCAGCGCCTCCTGGATCAGCAGCTCCGTCTCCGTGTCTATGGCGCTGGTTGCCTCGTCCAGGATCACAATGGAAGGATTCTTCAGGACAATCCTGGCAAAGCTGATCAACTGTCTCTCCCCGGCGGACAGGCCGCTGCCACGCTCCTCCAGCATATGCTCATATCCGCCGTTCAGACGCTGAATAAACTTATCCGCGAAGATCGTCCGGGCAGCCTCCTTACACTCCTCATCGGTGGCATCCCATCTCCCGTACCGGATATTGTCCAGGATCGTCCCCTTGAAAATAAAGGGATCCTGCATCAGCACGCCTACCTGGTCGCGCAGGGAATACAGGCTGGCATCCCGCACATCCACATCGTCAATGCTGACACTGCCCTGCCTGACATCGTAAAATCGGGTCAGCATACTGATCACCGTAGTCTTCCCCGCCCCGGTAGGGCCCACCAGGGCTATGGTCTCCCCGGGTTTTACATGCAGTGTGAAATGCTTCAGGATATCCACATTCTCCTCATAGCAGAACGTAACATCCTGAAAGTCCACCTTTCCCCTGACATCCTTAAGGACCACCGGATTCTCCTTATCCCGGATCTCCACCGGATAGTCAATGGTGTCAAAGACCTGCTCCAGATTGGAGCTTACCTGGGCCAGCTCCTGGATAATGGTGGACAGCTGCGCCAGAGGATCCTGAAAGGCGCCCATATAACTGGTAAAGGTGATCACCACTCCCGCAGTGATCCCGGCATTTCCGCCCAGGATCAGCGCCAGCGCCACTCCGAAGATACAAAGTGTCCCTGAATGCCAGAAAAACTGAACCACAGGGCTGTTCAGTCTGGAACGCTTTACAATATCCCACCACATATTCACGCTCTCTTCGTGGATCTGCCGGTAGATGTCCTTATTGATCCCGATCCGGTTATAATTCTTGACGATCTGCTCTCCCATAATGGATTCCACCAGAAAAGCGGTCCGGTTGGAATTTTTCGCCCGGTGTGCCGCGTACATTTTCCGCAGCCGGGAGCGCAGCCGAAAAATGATCGTCATCATGGGCACCACCACGGCAAATACGATCAGGGTCAGCACGGGACTTAAAGTGAGCATAAAGACCGTCACCACCACAAGCTTCACGATATAAATGGCAAACATCATCACATAATTGGAAAAGAAGTCCGCCAGCCCGTTGATATATTCCGTCACCCGCACCACGATCTTGCCGTCCGGACGATTGTCAAAATAATCAAAGGAGAGCTGCTGCAGCCTTTCGAAAATATCCGTCCGGATCCTGGTGATGATGCTCAGCCCCATCCGTCCCATGCTTCTGGCCTGTACGAATGTGGACAATATCTCCACGGCGGCAAGCAGCACCAGCCCACCGCCCACCAGCGCCAGCTGACGGTAATCCTGCTCCGCCACCACCTCGTCCACGATCCGTTTCAGCAGCCGGGGCGGAAGCAGGGAGACCACCGCCGCCACCAGCATCATCCCACTGACCAGAACCAGGAGCTTTCTGTAAGGAAGAATATACATAAGCGTCCGCCCCAACTGCCGTATATCCACCT
>JAIEKC010000167.1:0-2268 GCA_029064505.1 Acetatifactor sp. | reverse complement strand
GTGGTCAGCATAAAGGATGATCCTGCCCTGTCAAGTGAGCCTTCCGGTCAGTATGCCGTCCCGGAAGTGGAAGCTTCGATAGACGGGGCAGAGGCAGGTGCAAGGGAGATTCCGAGAGGCTATGTTGAGGAAAAGGAGAAAATATAAAATGGCTGTTTTGGAAATGAAAGAGATATGTTATGCCTATGAGAAAGGCAGGCCGGTACTGTCAAACGTAAATACTAAATTTGAAGCAGGGAAAATGTACGCTATCCTTGGGCCGTCCGGCTCCGGAAAGACAACGCTGCTGTCACTGATCGGCGGGCTGGATACTCCGCAAAAAGGTAAAATCCTCTTTGATGGTGGAAATATTTCACAATGCAGGCTGGCTGCTCACAGGAGAGATCATGTTTCACTGATATTTCAAAGCTACAACCTCATTGACTACATGACGCCGATTGAAAATGTGGCTTTGACAGCGAAAAAGGATGCCCTGCCCATGCTTCTGCGGCTTGGACTGACGGCAGAGGAAGCAAAGCGCAATGTGATGAAGCTGTCCGGCGGGCAGCAGCAGAGAGTGGCAATCGCCCGTGCCCTGGCCTCTGATACCCCTGTTATTTTAGCGGATGAACCCACAGGGAACCTTGACGAAGACATGGCGGGCGAAATCACGGGCATATTGAAAGAAAGCGCCCATGAGCTGAATAAATGCGTGATAGTTGTAACTCACTCAAATGAACTGGCGGCACAGGCGGATGTTGTTCTGAACTTAAAGCGTGGCAGCCTTTATACGGTATAGGTTTTACTCTAAATGGTGGAGGTCACGGATGCGGCAGCCTTCCCACAGGAGTAAAACAAATATGGAATAATAGGTTTTCTCTTGACCGTACTGTTACTGTACGGTCTATTATATTGTGTGAAGCAGTTGGAGGCAAGACGGAAAACGGGATTTTGTTCTTATATGCCGTCTGCAGTGATATGGACACTCGGAATCTCAGGATGCAGAATCAGGCATTGCGGTTAAAATGTATCCGGAAAAGAGGGGGGATCGCCCGGAACGATTTCCGAAAAGCCAATTGATAAGCGGTCTGGAGATTCCGAGAGTCTATTGATCTTAAAAGGAGGAAACTATGGAAAAACAAAACGTATATGAAAAGCCTGTGACCTTGGGAAATATCCTGAAGTTTGCTGTACCCACCATTGCCATGACGGTGTTCATGTCTTTTTATACAATGGTTGACGGTCTGTTCGTGTCGAATCTGATCGGCACCAATGCCCTTTCGGCCATCAATCTGACTGCGCCGGTCATACAGCTTGTCACAGCGATTTCCACCATGCTTGCCACGGGAGGAAGCGCTGTCATTATGAAAAAAATGGGGGAAGGAAGGCATGAGGAGGCGAAAGAGGACTTTACCTTTCTGATTCTGGTGAATGTGCTGGTGGGGGCGCTCATGTGCGTGGCCGGGTATATGGCAATAGAAAGAATCTTCGCGGGGATGAATCTCTCGGCAGATGTGGAAAGGTATTGTGTGGAATATTTGAGCCGCTATCTGTTGTTCACCGTCCCCATTCTGTTAATGAATAACTTTACCCTGTATATGATAGCCAGTGAGAAAGCAGCCTTATCCCTGATCTGTTCTGTGGCGGGCGGTGTTTTAAATATGGTACTTGATTATGTGTTGATTGCCGGGTTTGATATGGGAATCAGCGGCGCAGCGATTGCAACCGGGCTTGGATATTCTGTGACAGCGGTTGTGGGGCTGTTTGTTTTCAGTCGGAAAAAGAGTCTGCTGCATTTCAGAAAACCGGTGTTCCGCTTTAAAGTCCTTGCAAATGCTGCCACAAACGGATGTTCCGAGATGGCGACGGCACTTGTCACCGGGATCATTACCATGATGTTCAACTGGACGATGCTCCACTATGTTGGAGAGGATGGGGTGGCGGCAGTTACCATCATCATGTATGTGCTTATGTTTGCAAGCTCCCTGTATACAGGATATTCTTATGGGGTTGCGCCCATGCTGAGTTTTTATCATGGGGAACAGAACCATGACAAACTGAAAAAGCTGGTTGGAATCAGTATGAAAGTGATTGCGGGAATCTCTGTGCTTACGGTTGCAGCTTCCTTCCTGCTGACCGGGCCGCTGGTATCCGTCTTCGCCCGGCCGGATAATCCGGTGTATGATCTGGCAGTAACAGGAAACAGGATATGCACGGTGGCATTATTTTTTATCGGATTTAATATTTTTGCCAGTGGGATGTTTACCGCATTGTCCAACGGGATTATTT
>JAIEKC010000166.1:0-2839 GCA_029064505.1 Acetatifactor sp. | reverse complement strand
TCTTTCAGAATATGGGCGATAGCGGTTTCCAGTTCCGGTTCGCTAAAGGTTTTGTAATCCAGGGTAGGGATATTTTTCGTGCCGTCCGGAACCATTTTCTTCGGCTCTCTCTGATAATCTCTGACACATTCCTTTGCATAGCCTATCACGCAGGCTCTTTTCTGGCACCGAATACATGCGGATTCGCTTTTACAGCAATTGTTCAGATCGTTTGATACGAGTTCGGCATTTAATCCTTTCTTATGTGCTTCTGCCATATTGTTACCTCCATTCGACTGTTGTTTGCAGCGCTTTTTAATCTTATTGTAACTATTCAGAACCAACCTCGAAAACACTGCGTGTTTCCTCGGTGTTTGGCTCTCGCCAAATAAATTCATCTGAAGATATGTGATCGAATGCAAGCATTCATCACACATTTCAGCTGAATTTACCTGGTTCTGAACAGTTACATCATATTTTTATCTTATCTGGGAAGAGAAACTGTGTTGTCAGGCACATGCATTTACAAGCTTGCTTTGTAGTACTTTTGTATCAATTGTCTGCCTGTATGGGATAGGATACTATAGAAAGTCATGTGTGTCAATCCGGTAATGCATGAGAAAAGCTATAAATAAAAAATGCGAAAATGCCTTGAAAACTTGCGCAATCTTCCCGGTCATCTTATAATGATAGAGAATGGCGATGATATCTGCAGAACGCCTAGAACGTGTTTGAAAAATGCTTTCCCCGGGGGGGGGCGTCACGCTTTGTGGGATGCAAGCCCCAATTTGGGAGGCGTAGTGGGGCTACGGTGACCAAATTGGGGCGCAGCAGGGAATCGAATTTGAACTGCACGGATGAAATACCTTGTAAGGAGCAGCATGAATGAAGATAAACGAGAAATTAGTCAAGCCGATACATGAGGCTAAATATCTGAATGTGGAGAATTCGGGCAGATATCGTTCCATTGCACGTTTGTTTTACATGAATTATGAAAAGCTGAAATACTGGATGTATCAGGAGGAGGTCTATGCGGAGCTGACAGAGGATGCATATTTTGACGGCTATACCATGGAGCAGTGCCAGCAGGATCTGGAAACGCTGACAGAGTGGGGAAACCTTGCGACGATCCAGGATACTCGGCGGGTATCCACCATAGAAGAATTCAAAAACAAGAAATTCCGTTACCAGCTTACGGAGACCACCGTTGAGATCGAGCGCATGGTGATCCGGCTGGAGAATCTGTTCATTGAGGGGGCGTCTCTGGAACCTACACTTTTGGAGAGACTTCGTTTTTCCCTGGGTAAGATGGAAGAGATGCCCGGGAATGACATGGAAAAAATTTACGGCTGGTGGAGTGATCTGAATAGTGATTTTATCCGCCTGAACCAGAACTATCAGGATTACATGAGGGAACTGAACAGCGTAAAAGCGGAAGAGATGATGAAGACCACGGCTTTTCTGGTGTTTAAGGATCGTTTGACGGAATATCTCCGGACCTTTGTGAAAAGTCTCCAGGTGAATGTGACTGCCATTGAGCAGACATTAAAAAGAGTGCGGCCGGAAACGCTGCAACATGTGCTGGATCAGGTGACAGCCTATGAGATGTCCATTCCCCGGATCGAGGTGGAGGTGGACGAAGCGCAGATTTATGAGAGAATGAAGGGACGCTGGGAGAATATCCGAAAGTGGTTTGCGGGAGACGGCGGGACGGAATCGGAGGCCATGAAAGTCTTTGACACCACCAACGAGGTGATCCGGAAGATCACACGGTATGCAAATCGTCTCAGTGAGCAGAATAACAGCGGGGCAAACCGTCGGGAGGAGTACCGGAAGCTGGCTGTAATGTTTGCCAGGTGTAAGGATATCGGTGATGCCCATAAACTGTCCGCGGTGGTGTTCGGAGTGGAAAAACCGCTGCATTTAAAGGGCGACTTCCCGCGGCAGACGGAGAGCATTAACAGCGGCGTATTCGAGGAAGAGCCACAGGAGATCCTGATCCAGCCCAGAGTACGCAACTACAGGGAAAAATCAAAGCGGTCGGAAATGCGTGACCGCACCAGGGAAAAAGAAGCGGTGCGCCAGGCAATGCTTGAGCGGCTGGAGGAAGAGAGGCGTCTTCTGAAAAGCTATATTGTCAATGACCGTCTGGAATTCGCCTCTCTCCCGGAGATCGAACCGCAGGTCAGAGATATATTTCTCACCTGGCTGTCCAGGGGATTGGAGAATAAATCTCATCGGGCGAAGACGGAGGACGGGCAGGTGTTTTCCATTCTGCTGGAGGACGCGGACAGAACCTGTGTGCTGAAGTGCACGGATGGCACCTTCCGAATGCCAGCGTATACGATCGTGTTTGAATGAGTGTGGATGTATGGCTGTGTCCGGATCAGTATTCGGTATGGCGGTATGATATGTGGTGCCGATACATCGCAGGAAGGAAGCTTCGCATGGAACACCTTTCCGAAAGGGGAGAAAGGAAAAAACGGAAATGAACACATTAGAGGTGCTGCTGAGCAGACGCTGGATCCTGAAAGCCAGGGACAAGGAACTGTACTATCAGGTAAAGGACGAGCTCGGTGAAGTGAAAAGGTTTCTCATGGAGAAAATGGGGTATCAGGTTATAGTGAACCCGCATCTGGTCAAAGTGGAAAAGGTTCCGGCCAGGGCGGAGCGCTGGATGGGGATCCGGGAATTCACGGAACCTCTGGAGTATGCCTTTTTCTGCCTGATCCTGATGTTTTTGGAAAACAAGGAGGCGGAGGAGCAGTTTGTCCTGTCAGAGCTCACGGAGTATGTCCAGGGGCAGTATCAGGAAGAACAGATCGACTGGACGGTATACCGCTACCGGCGGCATCTGATC
>JAIEKC010000165.1:0-1675 GCA_029064505.1 Acetatifactor sp. | reverse complement strand
TCGTCATATTTTTATAAGAGACAGATTTAATCTATGTGCCGGAGGTGAAACTTTGTTGTCTCCGCAGATTATTCCTGTTGTGAAAGCCATTCTGGAGGAGGGACATAATGCGGCAATTGTGACAAATGGAACTCCAAGCGCTGCTTTTGATAAACTGTTGGAATTTAATGCCGATCTTCTTGAAATGTTATATTTTAAGATATCGTTTCAATATTTTGAGCTTGTGCGAACGGGAACTATGAACCGATATTTTGAAAATGTGAGAAAGGTACAAGATGCGGGATGTTCCTTTTCCATAGATATCACTCCCTGTGACAGACTAATTCCATATATTCCTCGGATCAAGGATATATTTATGGAGCAGTTGGGAGCATTACCTCATATAACTGTTGCACGTGACACAACAACAAGTGAATTAAAAATTTTGACGGAATTGTCAAAAGAAGATTACATTAAATGTTGGTCAGTGTTTGATTCTGCAAAATTTGATTATAAGATCCAGGAGTTTCTTAAGCCGCATAGGGAATATTGTTATGCGGGTGACTGGGGATTTTCGTTGGAAATCGGTACAGGAAATCTTAGAAAGTGTGATGGTGCGCCGAATCCAAAAGAGATGGACTTTTATAATCTTTATGAGAATCCGGATGAACCAGTTCCTTTTGAACCGGTTGGAACAGGATGTCCGATTGCCCATTGTTATAATTGTCACGCATTGTTGACTTTGGGCCTGATACCAGAATTGGATACACCTACTTATGCGGAGATGTTAGACAGGGTGGACATGCAGGGGAGGCATTGGTTACAACCCAGGCTGCGCGAACTTTATTCATATAAGTTTAGAGATTTTGAAAAGGAATGAGTCCATGAAAGGTAAAGTGCAGATTGATCTGGATGATACCAAAGGTTTTTTTAAATATCTGGCAAAAAATCCGGAAACGAAGAGTATTTTTGATACAATCGCTCTTGGAACACTCTTAGAATTACATCAGCTATATGGAACAAAGTTTACTTTGCTATGTATGTATGAAAGTAAGGGATTTTCACTGGATCAGGTTTCGGACCGATATCGGAGTGAGTTTCAGAAGCATTGTGACTGGCTGCATTTTGGATTTCATGGGTTTCGGGAGGATAGTGATTATACTGATGCCACAGCAGAGCAAATATACGAAGAGTATAGGAAAACTATGGGTGAGATTGGGCGAATTACCGGAATTACAGATTATGCAGACACAATATGTCTGCATGGATTTACAGGAAACAAAGAAGTTTGCCGTATGTTAAAAAGACAGGGTATCCGTTGCTTTCTCACAGCGGATGATGAAAGATGTAGTTACTATCTGACTGACATGGAGTGCCGCAGGATTGAAACGGAGGGAAGTTTTTGGGATGAAAAAGAGGGTATAATGTTTATCAGAAGACTTACCAGATTGGAGCATAATGAAACACCTGCAGAGGAACTACAAAGGGCCTTGGATACAAAGTTGCCATTAATAGATTTATTTACACATGAATGGCTATTGGACAGGGAAGTGATTCGTGACAGATTGCATGAATGCTGTAGGTGGATATATTCGTCAGGGATACAATAGAGATAATTAAGGAAGGATTATCATGGACAGACACAAAGATGATTGCAAGGTTACCGTCATCGTTCCAGTATATAATAAAGATAGGT
>JAIEKC010000164.1:0-1201 GCA_029064505.1 Acetatifactor sp. | reverse complement strand
CCCATTGCCCAGAGACTGGGTATCAGCAGATTAAAGACGGAGCTGGACGACCTGGCTTTAAAATACCTGGAGCCGGAAGCATATTATGACCTGGTGGAAAAGATAGCGCTCCGAAAGAGCGTGCGGGAGAAATACATCCAGAGTATTGTGGATGAAGTCAGTGAGCATATAGCCAACGCGGGTATCAAGGCGAAGATAGACGGCCGTATCAAACACTTCTTCAGCATTTATAAGAAAATGGTGAACCAGAATAAGACGCTGGATCAGATCTATGACCTGTTTGCGGTGCGTATCATTGTGAATACGGTAAAGGACTGTTATGCGGCGCTGGGTGTGATCCATGAGATGTATAAGCCGATCCCCGGCCGCTTCAAAGACTATATCGCCATGCCCAAGGCAAACCGGTATCAGTCTCTCCATACTACCCTGATCGGAAGCACGGGGCAGCCCTTTGAGATTCAGATCCGGACCTTTGAGATGCACAAGGCGGCAGAGTACGGTATCGCCGCGCACTGGAAATACAAAGAGGCTTCCGACGGTAAGAAGGTGGAGGGGCAGGAGGAGGAGAAGCTGGTCTGGCTGCGCCAGATCCTGGAGTGGCAGCGGGACATGTCCGACAACAAGGAGTTCATGAATCTGCTGAAAAACGATCTCGACCTGTTCTCGGACAGTGTGTACTGTTTTACTCCTACCGGTGATGTGAAGAATCTGCCCGCGGGTTCAACGCCCATTGATTTTGCGTACAATATTCATTCCGCAGTGGGCAACAGAATGGTCGGCGCCAGAGTCAACGGCAAGCTGGTGACCATTGATTATGAGATCAAGAACGGCGACCGGATTGAGATCATTACCTCCCAGAATTCCAAGGGCCCCAGCCGTGACTGGCTGAATGTGGTGAAGAGCACTCAGGCGAAGAATAAGATCAACCAGTGGTTCAAGAATGAACTGAAGGAAGACAATATCATAAAGGGAAAGGAACTTCTTTCCAATTATTGTAAGACAAAAAGCATCAATCTTTCCGAATTGGCGACACAGGAATATCAGGAAGCGATCATGCGTAAGTACGGCTTCCGGGAGTGGGACGCTGTTTTGGCGGCGATCGGTCACGGCGCTCTGAAAGAGGGTCAGGTCGTGAACAAGATGCAGGAACTCTACGACAGGGATCACAAGAAGGTTATGACCAACGAAGAGGTTCTGCAGA
>JAIEKC010000163.1:0-2432 GCA_029064505.1 Acetatifactor sp. | reverse complement strand
ACCACCAGCACACCGCCCCACAATCTGAACGAGGTCATTGATGCCACCAAGGCTTATATGCTGGATGAGAACATCACGACAAAAGAACTGATGCGTCACCTGAAAGGGCCGGATTTCCCCACAGGCGGCATTGTCACCAACAAGGACGAGCTCCTGAATATCTATGAGACCGGCGCGGGGAAGATCAAGATCCGCGGCAAGGTGGAATTCGAGAAGATAAAGGGCGGCAAGACCAATGTGGTCATCACGGAAATCCCCTACACCATGATCGGCGCCAACATCGCCAAGTTCCTGTCCGATGTGGCAGCTCTCTCGGAGACAAAGAAGACTCAGGATATTGTGGATATTTCCAATCAGTCCTCCAAGGAAGGTATCCGTATTGTGATCGAGCTGCGCAAGGATGCGGATCCCGAGAACTTTGTGAATCTGCTCTACAAGAAGACAAGACTGGAGGATACCTTTGGCGTCAATATGCTTGCCATCTATAACGGCAGGCCGGAGACCATGGGACTGAAAGCCATCATCAAGGCTAATGTGGACTTTCAGTTTGAGGTGGCCACCAGAAAATATACCAACCTTCTGGCAAAGGAACTGGAGAAAAAGGAGATCCAGGAAGGTCTCATCAAGGCCTGCAATGTGATCGACCTGATCATTGAGATCCTCCGGGGATCCAAGGACCGCGCCATGGCAAAGGCATGCCTGGTGGAGGGCAAGATTGACGGCATCAAGTTCAAGAGCAAGGAATCCAGGATCATGGCGACTCAGCTCATGTTCACGGAGAAACAGGCCAATGCCATTCTGGAAATGCGTCTGTACAAGCTCATCGGCCTGGAGATTGAAGCCCTGATCAATGATCATGAGGAAACCATGGCGAATATCTACCGCTATGAGGATATTCTGGACCGCAGGGATTCCATGGCCCAGGTCATCATGAACGAGTTGGACGGGTATAAGAAGGAATACGGAAGAAAGCGCAGAACCGTCATCGAGAACGCGGAGGAAGCCGTCTATAAGGAAAAGGAAGTGGAAGAGATGGAAGTGATCTTCCTGATGGACCGCTTCGGTTACTCCAAGATCATCGATATACCCACATACGAGAGAAACAGAGAGGCCGCCGACGGAGAGAACAAATATGTGATCACCTGTAAGAATACAGGCAAGGTCTGCCTGTTTACCAACACGGGACAGCTGCATACCATCAAGGTCATGGATCTGCCCTTCGGAAAGTTCCGTGACAAGGGAACACCCATAGACAACGTCAGCAACTTTAATTCCGAGAAGGAAGAAATTGTCTATATTGCCAGTCAGACAGACCTGAACCTACGCCAGCTTGTCTTTGTCACCGCCCAGTCCATGATGAAAATAGTGGACGGCGGAGAATTTGATGTGGCAAAGCGGACGGTAGCGGCTACAAAGCTTGCGGAGGGTGACCATGTGATCAGCGTCACCGCACTGCTGGAGCAGCGCAACATTATCCTGCAGACAAAGGAGGGATATTTCCTGCGTTTCCTGATCGAGGAGATTCCCGAGAAGAAAAAGGGAGCCATCGGTGTCCGTGGCATGAAGCTGGGCCCAAAAGACTCGGTGGAAGCGGTGTATTATACCAAAGTCATTGACAATGAAGAAATTGTATACAAAGAGAAAAACATTACCTTGAATGATCTGAAGCTTGCAAAACGTGACGGCAAGGGGACGAAGATCAGGGTATAAGCTGTGGAAATATTTGGAAGCAGAGAGAAAGGATGACTATGAGAGTAATAGCAGGAACTGCCAGAAGCCTTCCCCTGAAAACTCCGGAGGGGATGGACACCAGACCTACCACTGACCGGATCAAGGAAACTTTATTTAATATGCTGCAGACTTATGTTCCGGGTTCCGTCTTTGTGGATCTGTTCAGCGGCAGCGGCGGGATCGGTATTGAGGCGCTGAGCCGCGGGGCGGAGAAAGCATATTTTATGGAAAATGCGCCGAAAGCGGTTGCCTGTATTCAGCAAAATCTGGCATTTACGAAAATGGCAGACCGTGCTATAGTAATAAAGCAGGATGTTTTCAGCGGACTGCCCGGTATCCGGGAAGAGAACGTGGATGTGATCTTTATGGATCCGCCCTACAACAGCGGATATGAGAAAAATGTGCTGACGGTACTGCAGAATATGAGCTATGTAACGGAGGATACTCTGATCATAGTGGAAGCGGCGCTGGATACCGATTTTTCTTATCTGGAGACCATGGGGTACACCGCAGAGAAAGAAAAGAAATACAAGACGAACAAGCATATGTTTATACGAAAGACAGAGCGAGTTGTATAAAAAAGCGAGGTGTGAACACATGAAGAGAGCAGTATATCCCGGAAGCTTTGACCCGGTTACATACGGACATCTGGATGGCATCAGACGTGCGGCGGAAATCTTTGATGTCCTTATCGTCAGTGT
>JAIEKC010000162.1:0-1424 GCA_029064505.1 Acetatifactor sp. | reverse complement strand
TTACAATCCCGCTGGCATTCACGGGAGGCTTTCTGGGACTGTTCGTCAGCGGCAGTGAAGTCAGCGTCATTGCCATGATCGGTTTCGTCATGCTGGCAGGTATCATTGTAAATAACGGTATTGTACTGATCGACTATATGAATCAGCTGCGGGAGAGCGGCATGGGGAAGCGTGAGGCGATCCTGACCGCGGGCCGCACCAGACTCCGTCCTGTGCTGATGACGGCTCTGACCACCATACTGGCATTGTCCACCATGGTATTCAGCAATGACATGGGTTCCGAGATGGGCAAACCGATGGCGGTGGTGACCATTGGCGGCCTGCTCTATGGTACATTGCTCACTCTGGTGGTGATTCCCTGTGTATATGATGTTCTGAACCGGGAGAAGAAGCAGAAGAAGGATGAAACGGTAATGTAGTGTATTGACTCTCCATGGCAGCGGTGAGAAGACGACCATGGGTGAATAGCGGATTGTGTGATTTTCTGAACCGGCTATATCCGCTGTGTTGATTTTGCATGATAATGTGGAAGACAACTGACAGTCGGTTTTGTATGAAGGGGAAGGGTTATGGCTAAGATGACAGGACTGGAGGAATTTCAGGAAATTCCTTCCAAGGTACTGCGGATGTATGATGCGGTGATCCGGCTGATAGAGGAGGGTGAGGATGCGTCAGGCATCCGCGTCTCCACTATCACGGACCGGGCGGGTATCGGCAAGGGCACGGCATATGATTATTTTGACACCAAGGAGGATATTGTGGCCTGTGCGGTAGTGTTTCATATCAGGCGCATTTTCAGTATGCTGGAACAGAAATTACAGAAGCAGGACAGCTTTGAAAAGCAGCTGGCATGGCTGTTGGATGAGATGGGGAGGGAAGGCAACCGGAAATATTGCTTCATCCGTATGGTGCACATTCTGACGGATAACTCTGATTTCAGCCTGCAGGTGCGTCAGAAGATGATGTCAAAGTCCTTCGAGAGATATCATCCGGTGAATGTATTTGGCAATATCCTGAAACGGGGCATGGACCGTAAGGAGATCCGAAGCGATCTGCCCATGGAATTTATGATATATACGGTTTTTTCCGGTCTGCTGACCTATATGCTGAGCATCAACACGGAGGAATGCTTCCGGGTAAGCCCGGAGAAAATGAAGCCTTTTGTATATCAGCAGATCATGCGGGGATTGTGTGAAAGAGCGGGTAACTGAGAAGGGCCTTAGGAAGAGTCTGAAAAGCGGAATGTGAAAACGCCTGAAAAGCGCCCGAAAGCGGCAGTTGAAAAAATACAGTTGAAAAAAATAAATTTTTGTTGACAAGCGGATGAGTATTTGGTAAAATAATTCATGGTGATTGCGTTAGACATTAAGTGAGCAGTCATCAGATGCTGCTGTGGCTCAGTCGGTAGAGCGTCGCATTGGTAG
>JAIEKC010000161.1:0-4090 GCA_029064505.1 Acetatifactor sp. | reverse complement strand
GTACAAACATATCCCTGATCTCATAATATTCTTCCATGGAGAGCATTTCCTTCTTCCAGGAGATATATGCAGCCGCCACGCACCCCAGAGCCACACACTCTCCGTGGTACAGCTCAAAATTCTTATACTTTTCGATGGCATGGCCGATGGTATGGCCCAGATTTAAAAGAGCCCTGTCACCCTGCTCCGTGGGATCTTTTTCCACCACAAGCTTCTTTATGCCGCAGCTGCGCCGCAGCATTTCCTGCAGCACATTCAGATCCCGCTCACAGATCTCATACATATTTTCAATCAGCCATTCGTAAAATATGCTGTCCCTGATCAGGGCGCTCTTCATGATCTCCGCAAATCCGGAAAAGAACTGCCTTTCCTCCAGTGTGGCCAACACAGCCGGATTCATATACACCAGGCGGGGCATCTTGAAGGCACCCACCATATTCTTATAGCCGTCAAAATCAACCCCCGTCTTGCCGCCGATGCTGCTGTCCGCCTGGGAAAGCAGGGTGGTAGGCACCTGCACGAAATCAATGCCTCTCAAATAGGTGGCCGCCGCATATCCCGTAAGATCACCTACGACACCGCCGCCCAGCGCGATCAGCATGTCCCTGCGATCAAAGCCCTCCTCTATCAGAAACCGGTATACATCCTTTACCGTGTCCAGAGTCTTATTTTCCTCACCGTTGGGAAAGACATATTTGACAGCCTTCAAACATTTGCCATCCAGCAGGCCGAGAACAGTCGCCCCATACAGCTCATCCACCCTGGAATCTGTGACGATGCAAAGTTTCCTGTTATCACATTCCAGCGCCTGCAGTTCTCCCCACAGTTCATCAAAAGACTGGGTAAACACGATATCATAGCAGGGCTTTCTGTTATAAAGTACCGGTAATCTCTCTGACATATTGATCCTCTTTCGAAATCTGTTATTCTAAATTCGGTTATCATGCCCCGGCATTCCTCTGCCGAGATCAAAATCTGCAGCCCGCCGCGCCCCGAACCGGCCGCCGCCCTGCTGCGCCTCTTCAATTGTATCCTGCATAGCAACATGCTCTGATTCCCGATGCCACCGCATCGTCTTCCTCAAACGCCTTGTACAAGGCAATTCCGGACTTCGTAAAAAAGTGTATCCATTGGAATCATGAAAAACTAATTGTTCAGCGGCATTTCAAAAGATCCGAAGATATCCTGAAAATCGCCGGAAATATCCACGCTGGCAGGTGTGATGATGAAAATATAGTGGGAAATCTTCTGCAGATTACCACTGATCGCAAAGCAGGAACCGCTGGTAAAGTCAATGATCCTCTGTGCGATATCCACATCCAGCCCCTCCAGATTCAGTACTACGGTACGGTTTGCAAGCAAGGTCTCCGTAATCTCGCGGGCATCCTCCACGGAAGTAGGCTTGATCACACAGACTTCCATGCCGGTACCGTTGTTCATACGCCTTGAGGTAGGCTTGTTGATGGGAGTGATCTTATTTCCCGACACAGGCTTTTTGGCGGGGACGACATCATCATAAACATCGGCATCCTTTGCCCTGGAGGAACTCAGCTTTTTCGGTACAGGCTCAATGTCTTCCTCGTCGTCCAGATACTCGTCATCATAGTACTCGTCGTCCTCCTCACCGTTCAGCTTCATATAATTTAAGAACTTGTCCATTACACTCATTCAATTACCACGCCTTTCACATAATCCCGTTCTCCGAAGATACCGGTGCCTATCCTCACATAAGTGGCGCCTTCTTCCACAGCCACGGAATAGTCTCCTGTCATACCCATCGACAGTATATCCATATTAACATTATCAATGTTTTTACTTTCTATGTCAACAGACAATTGTTTCAGTCTTCTAAAATATTGTCGATTATCTTCTGCATTTTCAACAAAAGGGGCAATGGTCATCAGGCCGCAGATATGAATTCCCGGCAGCCTTGAGACACGGCTTACAAGGTCTGTGGTCTCCTCCGGTGCAACCCCGAATTTGCTCTCCTCCTCTGCCATATTGACTTCCAGCAGGATATTGACGGATGTATTCTGCTTCAGAGCCTCTTTGCTGATCTCTTCGGCAAGCCGCAGGGAATCCACGCTGTGGATCAGGTAAACCTTTCCCACAATGTACTTTACCTTATTGCGCTGCAGGTGTCCTATCATATGCCACCGCACGTCCCCGGGCATCTCAGGGATCTTCTCCACAAGCTCCTGAACCTTATTTTCGCCGAAATCCCTGGCACCCGCCTCATACGCTTCCTTCAGCATGGACAGGGGTTTTGTCTTACTGACGGAAATGAGAGTCACCTCTCCCCCGTCTCGTCCGGCCCTGTCACAGGCCTCCTTTATCTTCAGTTGTACCTGTTCCAAATTGTCACGAATCATTCACAAGCCTCCTGTTCCATTACGCAAACGGCAATCATTCCGTTTCATAACCATTCCCCGCCTTGCACGGAAATCTATTCTGCGTCCTGTGCAAAGCCGCTCCCCCACAGTTCTCAAATGCTCGTGGAAAGAACATTGAGCTTCTGTTCTGAAATGTTATCCTACTGATTAATGAACTGATCATCGCTGACAGAAGCTGCATCCAGTACAATATAATCATATACACTCAGACCGTACTTCGTATTGGGCTTTACTATGGCATATTCGTCATTCTTGTATAGAATGCTGATCTGCTTGAAATCGGCATAGCCCTTATTCATATTGTAAACGCCGATCAATGTGGCACGCTTGCTGACGGTATAGGATTCCTGCCCGTCCAGCTTATACAGAATATCACCCACATCAAGGATCGAACTGTCCACATAGTATTCCTTATTCTCTTCGTCAAAATTATAGACGTCTATCTCCAGAACCTCACTGGAGATAGTGCCATCCTCCAGATAGCACTGGCGCATAATGCTCTCACCGCCGCTGTTGCCCCCGGGGATCACATATTCTTCCGGAATCAGGAAAAATTCCTTCTGCACAATGGAGGACACCGGTATTTTTAATCCTGTCTCATCCTCTACGATCAGCTCCACGTCCAGAAAACGATCTGATATAAAGCTTACCATGGAATTGTTAAAGTCCAACTGCAGGTAGGTATTACCGTCTGTATTGGTGAGAAGGCTTACTTTCCCCCAGGATTCGTATTGGTTTTTCAGGAAACGTACCTTAATATAGTCTTCTTCCACAAGCTCAGCCCCTCTGTCCGCCTCAATGGGAATCACGAGGGACCAGTTTTCGCTGGTGGAGAGCTTATATGCCGGATCGCCCGCCGCCATCAGGGAATTGCCGATGAACTGTGTCTTTTCGTAATTTTTTTCCTCCAGAAGAGCTGCTGTCACATCCTGAGGCGTCAGCTCTTCCAGTCCGTCGATCCAATATGCCACGATCCCGGATAAAGGCGCATTGGAATAATTGATGATATTTCCACCTGTAGTACCGTTCAGATTGCTGACACTTTGCAGCATACTTACATTTGCCAGCTTTAGCACCGTGTTCTTCAGGGAGTATTTAAAGTCATACGTTTTATCAAAATTACTGCTGTCGAAGCCGTGTGCAAAGTTCACAAGCTCGCTTCTGAATTCGGCAAGTTCCCGTTCGCTTAAGGAATTCTCGCCCATATTCATGCTTTCCAGCTCTTCGTTCAGCCGGCCTGTTTCGTCTACCACATATACCAAATCGTTTTTTGCCACACGCTCGCCCTCCCGGGCATAATAATTTACATACCCGGCGGAGGTGGTATAGACAATGCTCTCCTTCCGGATCGCAACGCCATGATAGATATTGTTTGTGGCAAGAGAACCTTCCTGAACCTCGTAGCGCACTATGTAGCTTGTCTGAAAGTACATAACGACACAGACAACAACATAGACAAAGATCACCGCAAAAATGATCATACCGATATTCAGATTCAGGGGTTTGCGGTATTTTTTGATCTTTGTTGTTCTGTTTTCCGACTCGTCCGCTGTTTTTTTCACCGGTCTGCCTGATGGCCTGCCGCCCGGTTTGTCTGCCGGTCTGTCCGATGACCTGCCGCCCGATTTTTTCGCCGGTCTGTCTGATGGTCTTACGGCTGATCTGTCTGCCTGTCTGTTGGCTGATCGGTTTGACGG
>JAIEKC010000160.1:0-7138 GCA_029064505.1 Acetatifactor sp. | reverse complement strand
ATGTATGACTTATGGAATGCTGATCAGACCCTGAAAGCCGCCATGCATAATTCCGTCACATGGTATTTCCAGGCGCTTGACCGGCAGACAGGCACAGAAGAAGTGAATGGCGAAAATACTTCCGGCTGGTTCATCGGATATGTGGAAAAAGACAACCGCACCTACTTCTTTGCCACAAACATCCGGAGTGAAAGATCAGCTTCCGGTCCTCTTGCCACGGAACTTACTTTTTCTATCCTTTCTGATCTGGAACTATGGAATGCTTACCATGAATAAGGAGCGGACAGCTCCTTATTCTATTCGTAATCCGACACAATCCGGATTGCTATTTCCTTCGCTCCCGAACTGGATACATTCATACCGTCTGTTCTTCCAAGATACACGCAAAAATATATTTTCCCTTCTGTACCCTCCGCAAATCCGGTAAACCACGCGTCCACAACAATGCCCTTGTCTTTGCCCATTCCGGTTTTTCCATAGATGGAAAGATCTGTTCGCTCCTGTTCCGATACCAGCATGACCTGTTTCAATTCAGTCTGCGTTTTTTCTGAATAATCCGAATCATCCCCAAAGATACGTTCCATTACCTCCACCTGCTCTTTAGGGGAGATCCTTAAAGACGATTCGATCCAAAAACCTGTCAAAGCCCGGTTATTATTGTTTGTATTCAGCCGTCCCTCCCAATCCGAAATATCGCAGTTGCCATACTGAAGTTTATCCAGCTCTTCCTGCATCATATCCTTCCCGATATCATCTATGACCTGTCTGTAGTACCATACACAGGAAGTACGAAATGCTTCGCCAAAATCAATATCTTTGTTCCAATCGTCATTCCAGAATATTTCACCGCTCCATTTCCTTGTGGAATCCTCCGGTTCGAAGATTCCATTTTCCAGAGCGATCAGCGAAGAAATGATCTTAAAAGTGGAACATGGTGACCTCCCGGTCAACGCAAGGTCACTGTTATATATTGTATACCGTCTGTCAGAGACATCATATACAACCGCCGCCCCGTTCAACCCATTGAAATATTCTGACCAGTCCGTTTCAACGATCTCCGGTTCCATGAGCATGCTCTCAGCCGGTCCTTCTGTATCTGTGAGATCACTGCTTAATTCCGCTTCCTCCGTTTCTTCTCCCGCCAGCTCTTCTTTCCCATCTTCTGCAGAAATTATTTCTTCCGCATCATGCTCGTCGGAGCAGCCTGCTAAAATAAATACGCATGCAAGTACCCAATATGCCGCTTTTAAGTAATTGTTTTTCCTTATCATATTTACCTCCACTTTGTTCGGGCAGCATTTCTTCTTAATCTCCTTCTTGGTCTTTTTTCGTTATTTCTGCTGCGATATCCCTGATCCGAAACTTTGAAAAAGACTCCCACAACGAAGGCACCCGCCATAATCGCAAATACAATATACTTCCAGTTAAAAAAGCTTCCCTTCCTCTCTTTTTTCCCGGATAACGGTTCATCTGCCGGTGACTCCGGACTGCCGTTTTCCGCTCGAATCCCATCTGCTGTGAAGCTGATCTGTCCAACCGGATGATCTTCACAAAAATACTGTGCCGTAACTGTTTCCGCTTCTCCATAGTCAAGTATAATATTCAGATCAGAAATGTGTAACCCTTTTGGTATAACTCGCATAAAGACATTGCTCTACCGTCAGCTGTTCTCCCGCATCCAACGCAATATGAGAACCTTTATCTTCCATATAGACCGCTTCTGACGGCACTGTCACAATCTCATCCATCTCACAGTTTTCTATAGCCAACAGTACCGTCATGATTTTTGTGATGCTTGCCGGGTAATGGGTATCATGCATATTTTTTTCGTATAGGATGGTTCCTGTAGACACTTCCATCACTATACCCGATTCACCCATGATCGAAGGACCGTCTGTCCAAACGGAATTTTCAGTTATACGATTGTCAATCTCAGCCGTCATACCATGTAAGGGCGGTATTTCACATAGCATATATATGATGCAGCATGTGAGTAAAAGTATTTTTTCCATCCATTCTTGTATGTATTTCATCTCTGGACATATCCCTTTCGAAACGCAGATGCTTTTAATCCGGTCAAATTCATATTACACACGTAAGATTTATCCGCAAAAAATTTTACCGCCAGGAAAAGTGATATTTTAAATATTACATAAGTAATATTTAAAGGTCAAGTGGTTTATTGTAGTCTTAAAATTATATTTTCAGATCCATAAAAGAAAAACAGGAAATATTCCTCCCTTTCCGAAATATTTCCTGCTTCTGTCCCGCATATTCCGCAGACATTAATGTCATTCTCCGCCCAATTCAATTGTCTATTTGCCCATCATCTCCAGCAATACTTCCTTTGCCTTCTCCAACTGGTTGTCAGGGTGCTCTTCACTGCCATAGTATGCCTCACCATCGAATTCCACCTCCACATCAGGCTCGATGCCGATACCATGGATATTGTTTCCCTTTGGCGTGTAGTATGCACTGATAGTGACCTTTACCGCCGAACCGTCACGGAAAGGCATGATCTGCTGTACAATACCCTTTCCGAAAGTGGTCGTTCCCACCAGAGTACCGATGCCGTAATCCTTGATCGCTCCCGCCATGATTTCCGAGGCGCTTGCGGAGTTCATATCCACCAGCACCACCATAGGCAGATCAAACTCTCTCTTTCCGTCACAGGTATACTCCTGCCGCTTGCCGTTCTTATCTTCCGTATAGACGATCATCCCCTCCGGAAGCAACATTCTGGCCATTTCCACCACTGCGTTCAGGCTTCCCCCCGGGTTGGCACGAAGATCCAGAATCATTCCCTTCATTCCGGAACCTCTCGCCGTAGCCAGGGCATCCGCAAACTGATCCACCGTCACCTCGTCAAATTCAGTGACCTGAATATACGCCATGCCATCCTCCAGCATCTTCAGGGAAACCGTAGGCGTCTCCACCTTCTTACGTGCCACGGTGATGTCCATATAGTCCGTCTCGCCTTCCCTGACAATCGTCAGAACCACATCTGTGGCCTCCGGCCCCTTGATCATGCCAACCACTTCCGTCAGAGTCAATCCATAAGTAGATTCCCCATCCACTTCGTAGATCAGATCGTTGGCCCGCAGGTTTGCGGCCTCCGCCGGCGCTCCCGCAATGACTCCGCTGATCTTGGGCAGGGAAGTCTCCGTATCAAGGCTGATATAAGCGCCGATCCCATAATATACGCCCTGTGTCTGCTCCATCAGTGCCTGCAGCTCCTCGGCAGAATAGTACTCTGAATAAGGATCCCCCAGCGCTTCCATGATACCTCTGTAAATGCCTGTCTGGAGTTCCTCATTGGTGACTTCTCCCAAATAGTAATATTTGTCAATCGTCTCTTCCAGGGCCTGAAGCTTCGCGATCAGATCCGAATTGATGGCAGAACCCTCTTCCAGATTTGTCTGAACCGTCTGCCCCGTCATCTGTTGTACCGTGTTTTGTATACCAAACGCGAGATAAACAATGGCAAAGACCATAAGCGATCCTGCCATTCCAAGGATGACTCCCCAAAAGAACAATCCTCTGCCGCTGTCTCTCGCCTCCTTCCGCATCTGCAGCTGCATCTGTAGCCTGTCACGCCTCACCAAAGGATCTGAGCTAACGTCGGTCGTTGTATTCGGTACATTGGGTGAAATATGGTCAAAATAATTTGTGTTGTCGTCCATAATGGCTCCTTTCATATTTATTTTTACATTATCCCCTCGCAGACTTTATTTTGCATCATTACACCAAAATTGTGAAAGGCTCCATCTCACTGCTGAAACCGGCTCCACACTATTCACTCAGATAATTCCACGGCGAAGTATACGCTCCATTCAACCGCACACTGAAATGCAGGTGATTGCCGGTAGATCTGCCGGTACTGCCTACTGCCGCGATCGTTTCCCCTCTTACAACAATATCACCTTTTTCCACATAAAGCGCCGATGCATGCATATATATTGTATACAACCCGTCTCCGTGATCTATCATCACATAATTTCCCATAGTGTTACTGTAAGCGGCCGCAGCCACGACGCCATCATATGCCGCATATATGGCAGTCCCCTTCGGGGCAGCGAAATCCACACCGTTGTGGAACTGTTCCACACCCAAAGTAGGATGTATGCGCATTCCGTATTCATCCGATATTCTGGTATAGCTTGCCAGGGGGAACTTAAATACGCCGCCGTCATAAGTCAACACCGTGCCGCTGCTGGCTATGATCTTTTTCTTTTCCTCGGCAACCGCTGCTTCCAATGCCGCTATTTCCGCATTCTGAGCCGCTATTTCCGCCTCGTATTCCTTGATCGCATTGGTTTTATTGCTGATATCCGTCTCATAACTTATGATATCTCTTGATTTCTGATCGATAAGCTCTTCCAGATTCTGTTGTTCCAATTCTACATTATACTTTGCCTGGTCCAGGATCTGCTTCTCCAGTTCCAGTTCATCCCTGCAAAGCTCCACATACTCGCGTATCGTCATGTAATCCTGCAGCATTCGCTGATCAAATGCCACTACCTTCTGCACATAATCCGCTTTGTTCAGAAAATCCCCGAAATTGGAGGCTCCAAGCAGCAGCTCCGCGATCTGCGGTGTTCCCGTCTCATATACAAATCTTATGCGGGCGATCATATATTCTTTCTGATTTTCTTCCCGCTCCAGCGCCTCTTCCAACTCTGTCTCATTCTGCCTGATCTCCTCTTCCTTGGCACTGATCTGCTGATTCAGCTGAATGATATTCTGCTCTATTTCCATCAGACTGTTGTCCAGCTGCGCCACATACTCCTTCAGATTCGCCTTCTGGGCCTCCAGTTCCTTCTTGATGGCCTGCAGATTCGTAAGACCGTTTTGAAGCGCTTCCTTTTCCTGCTGTGCCTGTTTGATCTGCTCCTCCTTCTCCCGAATACTGTCGGAAGTGACAGTGGACGTACCGGCACCGGAAGCGGATACCGCTATCTTTGAATTTACAGCAAGCCCCAGACACAAGGCAAGCCCTATACAAAAAAGACGTTTTTTCATAGGCTCTCTCTGACCGCTCTCTGCTGCGGCCTGCTTTATACACGAAGGTGCTTACGCACAGTTGAAAAGCTTCCCAAAAATCCGATTCCTATGCCCACCACAAGTGACACAGGTGTCAGAAATCCGAACAGTTCATCCACAGAGAGGAAATTCAGAAAACTGCTGAGTATCGAAAATCTCTCTAACACATAAGTCAGCGCATAATTGTAAATACTGTAAATGATCCCCAGCGGAATGGCTGCTCCCATCAGTCCGATCAACATACCCTCCAGCACAAAGGGCGCTCTGACAAAGAAATCTGTGGCGCCGATGTATTTCATAATATTAATTTCCGCAGAACGCACGGAAATACCGATGGCAACCGTATTGCTGATCAGAAAGATGCTGACCGCCAGCAGTATGATAATGATTCCCATGGAAACATATGCGATCAACAGGTTCACGCCGCTCAAAGTATTGGCGGTAAGCTCCGAATAGTTGACCCGACGCACCTCCGGTATGGATTCCAGCCATGTCACCAACGCACTCTGCATGGATACGTCGCTGAGAAAGACCTCGTAACTGTTCTCTCCCTTCAGTGGATTCTCCGGAAAGCCGACTGCATAAATCTCCCCATAGCTCTGCGTCGCCCAGGTCGCCCATGCCTCCTCGTCGGAAATAAATTTTACTTCCGACACTTCCGCACGGTTACCGATCATCTGTCCGATCTCTTCAATCCGCTGATCGGAAGCGACCACATGGTCAGGGCTGCAGTTTTCCCCATATTCAAGAGCATCTCCCTCATAATGAAAGAACACTGTCACAGATACGCCTTCCTCCGCCGTCTTTACTATGCTCTCAAAATTTGCCACAATGGCATAAAATATGCCAAACAGAAACAGGCAGGCGGAGATTGTCGCTATGGAAGCAAGGGAATACCATTTATTGCGGAAGATATTGGCAAAGCCCTGTCTGATGGTGTAGAATAAGCTGCTAATCTTCATCAATATATGCCCCTCCCTCTTCGTCGCTGACAATGACACCCTTTTTCATGGTGACAACGCGCTTGCGCATGGCATTGACGATCTCTCTGTTATGGGTAACTACCACAATGGTGGTGCCGCTCTCGTTGATCTCCTCCAAAAGCTTCATGATCTCCCATGAATTCTTGGGATCCAGATTACCGGTGGGCTCATCCGCCAGCAGAATGGAAGGATTATTTATCAGCGCCCTTGCCAGAGCCACCCGCTGTTGTTCACCTCCGGAAAGCTGTGTGGTCTTTGCCTTATATTTCCCCGCAAGCCCTACCGTTGCAAGAATCGCCGGCACATTTCTACGGATCTCACTGCCGGGAGTCTCCACAATACGCTGCGCAAACGCCACATTTTCATACACATTCCTGTCGTTCAGCAGACGGAAATCCTGAAACACTACCCCCAGATTCCGACGGAATTTCGGAATCTGCCTGTGACGAAGCCTGCCCAGATCATGCCCCAATACATAAACATTGCCGCTGGTAGCCGTCAGCTCCCGCAGCAGAAGTTTGATCAGCGTAGATTTGCCCGAACCGCTGTCTCCTACGATAAATACAAACTCTCCCCTCCCGATACTCAATGAAATTCCATTCAGAGCGGGAGAGCCTGTGGAATACGATTTACTCACATTGTTAAGATAAATGACACCGTTTTCCTCTATCATCTGCTCCCGCCGTCTTCTCTGCATTACTTTATTCGCCATATATTTTCCTTCCGGTCATTCGCAATCATCGCAGTCACTTAAAAGTCTGCATTTTCCATGTACTTCATATACTTTACAACCATAAGCGCGATCTTAAAGGTGATGGCATCTTCAAAAACGCGCAGATCAAGCCCGGTACTCTTCTGGAGCTTATCCAGACGATATACCAATGTGTTCCTGTGAATAAACAATTGCCTGGAGGTCTCTGATACATTCAGACTGTTCTCAAAAAATTTGTGGATGGTGGTCAGAGTCTCCTCGTCAAACTCATCCGGACTCTTGCCGCCGAATATTTCCCTGATAAACATCTTGCACAGCGGAATTGGCAGCTGATAGATCAGACGGCCGATACCCAGTTTGTTGTAGGCAATCACATTCTTGTCGCTGTAGAAAATCTTTC
>JAIEKC010000016.1:0-1039 GCA_029064505.1 Acetatifactor sp. | reverse complement strand
GCCGGACTCCAGCCTGATTCACAGTATGCCTATAATGAATACTATCGTTTGAGGAGCTTCGTGAAACAACCCTGGCGAAGAAACGTCTGACACTTTACATTTTTTATGCATCTTGTTATACTTATATTGTAACAATGAATCTGAAATCATAGAAAGCAGGTGATCATATGACAGGCAAGGAAGTTGTTAATCTTATTCGCAAATTGAGGGAAAAGGGATTGAGCAGTGACGAGATTTTAGCGATCATTGAATACATTGAAACTCATGATCCAAAAGAGCAGGAGTAACAGCAGCATCCGGTTAATATAAGAATATGGAAGGTGTAAAGTCCGCTGTATTTTGATCAGGGCTTCACACCTTTCCTGTCGCTTTGTGGTCTGAAATTCTTTCCGCCAGAAGTCTCCATGATCTGTGGGAACAGCGGCACCTTTCCTTATTGTCCAGGACGACCTCCCCGGTGTTCCGGTCCATACTGTCTACATGCGGGGGATTGACCAGGCAGCCCCGCCTGCAGAGAACGAAGCCGTTCCCAAATCCGGCCATTGTATCGTGTCTGTCATGTGATTCATTCTATCATATTTGTGTCCAAAATGTCCAATATCTAAAATTTTATACTGTCGTTTTGCTGTATTTCCAGGATCTGATAAAAGATTGTGTCTCCCTGTTCATATTTTATGGACAGGTCTGCCTGGGGAATACGGTCGAGAAGCGCTGCGGCGGTGGCGAGCCCTATCCCTTCATGTCCCTCCTTTGAGCTGTAACCACGTTCCAACAGACTGCTCACAGGGACGGGGAGGGGCCGGGTGCTGTTGGTGATGGAGAAAAGTACCGCGGTATCCGTAGTGACAATGGTGATACGCAGCAGCTTTTCCGCACTGTCAAGGGAAGCCTCCAGGGCATTGTCCAGCAGGATGCCCAGTATCCGGCACAGGGTGAGACTGTCTATGGGCAGCAGGGGAACCTTCTCCGCTATCTCCAGTTCAAAGCTGATATCATGATTCAGTATGGCGACTGCTTTCGTGTACAGCAGGCTCTTCAC
>JAIEKC010000159.1:0-5241 GCA_029064505.1 Acetatifactor sp. | reverse complement strand
CTGATGGGTGAAAGATATAAGATGGCTACCAAGGAGACCAAGGCGGTGCTCCGCGGTGAGTATGGCCAGACTGTAAAGCCCATGAGCCAGGAGATCATCGACAAGGTTATTCCCGGCGAGACCAGACTGACCGGGCGTTTCGCAGATACGCTGCCCAGCGAGATGGATAAGCTGGAGAGCGAGATGAAGGAATGGAAGCAGCAGGATGAGGACGTGCTTTCCTATGCATTGTTCCCTCAGGTTGCCACCGACTTCTTCAAATATCGTCAGGCACAGCAGGACAAGGTTGATATGACTCAGGCTGACACTAAGAATGGGGCATATCCCGTATAAGCGTGTAGAGAGCGAGTTACGCACGTATCTTTCCACGGACCGTTTGTGCCGGCCGTGTCGGCAGACGGGAAGCGTGAAGAGACAGAATATATGAATTTCAGGCAGAACAGACAGCATCGGAAAGCAGTTTCCGATGCTGTTTTAAATGTGCCGGGCGCTTCTCTACTCGATTATTCCCTCAATTGCTATTGACAAAGTGCCCAAAGATTAGGTAAGATAACAAGTGTAATGCGATAAAACAGCACAAAGACAGAATGGGAAGGAAAAAGTATGGCTCGTAAAGAAACAATTACTATCGATATGATTCTCGATACTGCATTTGCCATGACCAGGGAGGAAGGATTCGTAAATGTCACTGCGAGGAAGGTGGCTGCAAAAACGGGCTGTTCCACTCAACCCATATTCCGGGTCTACAAGAATATGGACGAGCTGTGGCGAGCGGTCTATGATAGGGCATCCGTCTTTTTCCATGATTTTTACAGCCGGTACCACGGAACGGGGAAGACACCCTTTGCGAATCTCGGTATGGCATACATTGCTTTTGCAAGAGAAGAACGCCATCTGTTTGAACTGCTGTTTGTGACAGACGTACCTTATAAAAAGGGAATGTACGAGCTGCTGAACGGCTCGGAGGGCAATGTTGTCTGTGAGATCAATCTTGCCAAGGCTGCAGGGTGTGCAGATCCCGGTGACCTGTTTGTCAAGATGTGGATATTTATCCATGGTGCGGCCTGTATGACAATGACGGGGGATTATGACCTCAATGACGCGCAGACGCTGGAATTGTTGGAACGCTCCTATGAGGCCTTTATGAGCAAAAGGTAAGGAGCCTGATGTATGGACAACAATTATGATGTTTTAAGCAGGATTTCAGAGCAATATAATAAGATGAGCAAGAGCCATAAGGCGATTGCCGGTTTCATCTTTGATCACTATGATCAGGCGGTATTTATGACAGCCGCAAAGCTGGGAGAAACATTGGGGATCAGTGAATCCACAGTGGTGCGCTTTGCGGACCGGGTGGGTTATGCCGGTTATCCGGAGTTCCAGCGCGCGCTGGAGGAATGTGTTAAGGGCAAGCTCAGCAGTATCCAGAAGATGGATGCCAAATATGGAAAGAGCACCCAGTCGGAGGTTCTTACTTCTGTGATCTCCGCGGATATCGAAAAGCTCCAGCATACCATAGACAATCTGGAACCGGCGGCATTTGAGTCTGCGGTGGAGACGATCCTTGCTGCAGACACTGTTTATATCATGGGACTTCGCAGCAATGAACCGCTGGCGGGATTTTTACACTTTTATCTCAATATGATCCGGGGCAGTGTGGTGCTGTTAAAGACGACAAGCGTCAGCGAGACATTTGAACAGATGATCCGCATTGGTGAGAAGGACTGCTTTATAGGCATCAGCTTTCCCAGATATTCCATGCGGACCCTTAAGGCCATGGAATTCGCCAGCGACCGAAATGCAAAGGTGATCGCCGTGACGGACTCCACCCATTCTCCCATGAGTCTGTATTCCTCCTGCAATCTGCTGGCGAGGAGCGATATGGTCTCCATCGTGGATTCCCTGGTGGCGCCCTTGAGCGTGATCAATGCTCTGGTGGTGGCATTGTGTCTCCGCTGTCCGCAGGATGTAAAACGGAACCTGGAGATGCTGGAGGAAACCTGGAATAATTATCAGGTATATCTGAATGATGAGATCAACTTTATCGATGATGAACCTATGATAAACTATACTTTGCACAGGGAATAGTATGAGAAGCACTTCTGATTGCCTGCAGCGATTTGCACTCACTGCAGGGGCTGCTTCGTGAAGCAGTGCCGGGTCTCGCGCCGGGGCATGCCGGGCGCTCTTCGCATGGAAGATCCGTGTCGCCGGAGCGGGCAGACGTTGGCGTGAAAAAGAGACTTTATGGAATCAGGAACAGGACAATAAACTTTCGGAACGGAAAGGTGAACAGTGTGATGGGCAAGGTGATCGTAATCGGCGGAGGCGCCGCAGGAATGATGGCGGCCATTGCGGCAGCCGACAGCGGGGCAGAGGTATGCCTGATAGAAAAGAATGAAAAACTGGGAAAGAAGCTGTTTATTACCGGTAAAGGGCGCTGCAATGTGACCAATGCGGCGGATATGGATGTATTGTTTCAAAATGTGTGTACCAACAGTAAGTTCCTTTACAGCGCTTTCTACGGATACGACAATCAGGCGGTTATGGCCTTTCTGGAAAATGCAGGCTGTCCGCTGAAGACAGAGCGGGGAGGAAGAGTATTCCCCATGTCAGACCATTCATCCGATGTGATCGCCGCTTTTCAGCGGGAACTGAAAAGGCGTGATGTGAAAATATTACTGAACACCAAAGTGGACCATATTTGGATGAGGATGCAGGAAGTGCAGGAGGGAGACACGGAAATAAGGGATTTCGGATGCGGTTATAAAGTAAAAGAGAAAATGGCGTTTGCCGGAGTGAGACTTGCGGATGGCCGTACCATATCAGGAGATAAGGGTATCATATGTACCGGGGGTATGTCATATCCTTCCACCGGTTCTACCGGCGACGGGTATCGTTTTGCCGAGCAGACAGAGCATAAGGTCACGAAGCTCAGTCCGGCGCTGGTTCCTTTCAATATCGCGGAAAAGTGGTGCGGAGCGCTGATGGGACTTGCCCTGAAAAATGTCTCCGTCACCATGACTGCAGGAAAAAAGCGCCTGTACGAAGGTTTTGGAGAGATGCTGTTCACCCATTTCGGGGTCAGCGGCCCCCTGATCCTCTCTGCCAGCAGCTATTATCACGGAGAGGGGGATGCAAAGCTTTACATCGATCTGAAGCCGGCCATGGATGAGGAGCAGCTGGACAGGCGTATCCTCCGGGATTTTGATGATAATAAGAACAGGCAGTTTAAGAATTCTCTGAGCGGACTCTTTCCTGCGAAGCTGATCCCTGTTATGATAGAATTATCGGGAATACGGCCTGAAAAGAAAGTGAATGAGATCACAAAGGAGGAACGCAGGAGTTTCGGCAGATTGATCAAGAAGCTTCCGCTCACCATTGAAGGCACAAGAGGATTTGAGGAAGCAATCATTACCAGAGGAGGTGTTTCGGTCAGGGATATCAATCCCTCCACCATGGAATCCCGAAAGGTGGACGGGCTGTATTTTGCAGGGGAGGTACTGGATCTGGACGCGTTGACGGGCGGATTCAATCTTCAGATCGCATGGTCCACGGGACATCTTGCCGGGACAATGTAAGGGAAACAGACAGGAGGAGTGAAAGATGAGTTATAATATTGCCATTGACGGGCCGGCAGGAGCAGGGAAGAGTACGATTGCCAGAGCGGCGGCCGGGAAAATGAATCTGATCTATGTAGACACGGGGGCCATGTACAGGGCAATGGCTCTGTTCATGGTCAGGGAAGGCGTGGATCTGCAGGATGAGTCGGCGATCATCCAAAAGTGCCGGGAGGCGGATATCACGATCCGTTACGAGGACGGTGTGCAGGTAGTCCTTCTCAACGGAGAGAATGTCAATGCATATCTGCGCACGGAGGAAGTGGGACATGCGGCTTCCATTGTCAGTGTGATCCCGGAGGTGAGAGAGAAGCTGGTGGAGCTGCAAAAGCGGCTGGCGGCGGAGAGCGACTGCATTATGGACGGCAGGGACATAGGCACCTGTGTGCTGCCCCATGCGGACCGAAAGATCTATCTCACAGCCAGCAGTGCGGTGCGGGCCGGGAGAAGATATGACGAGCTGACTGCAAAAGGTGAGAGCTGTGATCTGAAGAAGATACAGAAGGACATTGAAGAGCGGGATTACCGCGATATGCACAGAGAGGCTTCCCCTCTGAGACAGGCGGAGGATGCGGTGCTGGTAGATACCTCCGATATGACGGTGGAAGAGGTGATCGACAGGATACTCGCCATCTGTGCGAGGCAGTAATGATCAGCGGTATTTCGAAATTCCCCCATATATCCGCCTTTGCGGCGGGGCATGACGTCAGGGGGATCAATGACAGGAACGGAGTCGGAAGTATATTTTATGGAGACGAGACTTGCAAAATGTGCCGGCTTCTGCTTTGGCGTGAAACGCGCGGCAGATACGGTGTATGAACAGGCAAAAACAGGGAAAACTATATACACCTATGGTCCCATTGTACACAATGAGGAAGTGGTGAAGGATCTGGAGAAAAAGGGAGTGACCGTTCTGGAGGGAGAGGAGGCTCTGCAGTCCCTGGACGGCGGCAGTGTCATTATCCGTGCCCACGGTGTTCCGGAAAGGATATACCGCATTTTGGAAGAGAAGGATCTGGAGTGCATTGACGCCACCTGTCCATTTGTCAAAAAGATCCACAGGATCGTGGAGAAAGCCGCCGGTGAGGGCGAACACGTTGTGATCATAGGCAGTCCCGTTCACCCTGAAGTGGAGGGGATCGTCGGCTGGTGCAAGGGTTCCGCGACAGTGCTGGAGACGGTGGAAGAGGCGGAAAGTTACGTCCCGCCCGAAGGAAAAAAGTTATGTGTCGTGTCTCAAACGACATTTAACTACAATAAATTTCATTCTATAGTTGAAATTTTCAAGAAAAAAGGTTACAATGTTAATGTTGCTAATACCATTTGTAATGCGACAGAGGAACGACAGAGCTCAGCCAGGGAACTTGCGAGAGAGGCTGACGTTATGATCGTAATAGGCGGTAAGCACAGTTCCAACACCAGAAAGCTGTATGAAATATGCAGTGAGGAATGTGCGGATACCTATTTTATACAGACACTGGATGACTTGCATTTAGAACTACCTAAAGCTGTTCGACTGGTGGGTATTACTGCGGGGGCTTCCACCCCAAATAAATTAATCGAGGAGGTTCAAAATTATGTCAGAATTAACTTTTGAACAAATGTTGGAAGATTCAATTAA
>JAIEKC010000158.1:0-4020 GCA_029064505.1 Acetatifactor sp. | reverse complement strand
CTGCTCATTGGCGCGACGGCAGAGTCAGAAGGTCTTTGACTCAGTTGCCGTGCTTGCACGAGCAAATGAGCCAAAGGGCTTATGACGAGCAACGCGAACTCGAAAGGCAGAGCCTTTGGAGTCTGCTCATTGGCGCGACGGCAGAGTCAGAAGGTCTTTGACTCAGTTGCCGTGCTTGCACGAGCAAATGAGCCAAAGGACTTATGACGAGCAACGCGAACTCGAAAGGCAGAGCCTTTGGAGTCTGCCCATTGGCGCGACGGCAGAGTCAGAAGGTAATGAGAAAGGAGAAATATTATGGTAACGGTAATGAAAATGAAAAGACTGGCAAAACAATGCTTTGAGGGAGATGTGACCATGCCCAAGGTGATCCTGTGGCTGATCTGCATTATCTGTGCGTTGGCGGGAATCGTGTACGGTCTGTGTGCTGCGCCTCTCACTCACGGCATTACCATCGGCAGCAATAACATCAATTACGATGATTGCATATGGGGCAATGAAGAGGAGGATGAAGAATGAAGATCACATTAAAGGACGGTTCCGTAAAAGAATATGCGGAGAGTAAAAGTGTGTATGACATTGCGCTGGATATCAGCGAGGGACTGGCCAGAGCGGCATGCTGCGGCAAGGTGAACGGCGAAGTGGTCGATCTGAGAACGGTTCTGGATCGGGACTGCGAACTGAGTATCTGTACCGCCAATGATCCGGAAGGTCTGGCAACGATCCGCCATACCGCTTCCCATGTGATGGCGGAGGCGGTGAAGCATCTGTTCCCCGAGGCGAAACTTGCCATCGGTCCCAGCATCGACACCGGATTCTACTATGATTTTGATCATGACTCCTTTTCCAGGGAGGATCTGGACGCGCTGGAGGCTGAGATGAAGAAGATCATCAAGCAGGGCGCAAAGCTGGAAAGATTTACCATGCCCAGGGAAGAGGCGATCCGATTTATGGAGGAAAAGGGAGAGCCTTACAAGGTGGAGCTGATCCGGGATCTGCCCGGGGACGCGGAGATCTCCTTTTACAGCCAGGGAGATTTCGTGGATCTCTGTGCCGGGCCTCACCTTATGAGCACCAAGTCCATCAAGGCGTTCAAGCTGATCTCTTCTTCCATGGCGTATTGGAGAGGCGATTCCAACAAGGCGCGTCTGCAGCGCATTTACGGTACCGCGTACAGCAAAAAGGAAGAGCTGGCGGAGCATCTGGAGAGAATGGAGGACGCAAAGCGCCGGGACCATAATAAGCTGGGCCGGGAGATGGGACTGTTCACCACCGTTGACGTGATCGGTCAGGGTCTGCCTCTGTTCACCCCCAAGGGCACGAAGATGATCATGAAGCTCCAGAGATGGATCGAGGATCTGGAGGAGAACGAGTGGGGCTATGTGCGCACCCGCACCCCTCTCATGGCGAAATCCGATCTGTATAAGATTTCCGGTCACTGGGATCACTATAAGGAAGGCATGTTCGTGCTGGGAGATGAGGAGAAGGATAAGGAAGTGTTTGCGCTTCGCCCCATGACCTGCCCGTTCCAGTATTATGTATATAAGAATGAGCAGCATTCCTACCGCGACCTGCCCATCCGTATGGGTGAGACTTCCACTCTGTTCCGCGCGGAGGATTCCGGTGAGATGCACGGTCTGACACGAGTGAGACAGTTTACCATCTCCGAGGGACACCTGATCGTGCGCCCGGACCAGATGGTGGAAGAGTTCAAGGGCTGTCTGGCACTGGCGAAATACTGCCTGCAGACTCTTGGCGTGGAGGAGGATGTGACTTATCATCTTTCCATGTGGGATCCCGACAACCGCGAAAAGTATATCGGCGAGCCTGAGGTCTGGGAGGAGACTCAGCAGCATATGAGGGATATCCTGAATGAACTGGATATCAGGTATGTGGAGGATGTGGGAGAAGCCGCTTTCTATGGCCCCAAGGTAGATATCAACGCCAGAAATGTATACGGAAAAGACGATACCATGATCACCATCCAGTGGGATGCTCTGCTGGCGGAGCAGTTTGACATGTATTTCATTGACCAGAACGGAGACAAGGTCCGTCCCTATATCATCCACAGGACCTCCATCGGATGCTATGAGAGGACTCTGGCATGGCTGATCGAGAAATACGCAGGCAAATTCCCCACATGGCTCTGCCCCGAACAGGTGCGTGTTCTGCCCATTTCCGAAAAATTTGCGGACTATGCGGAATCTGTGCGTAAGCAATTGAAGGAGAAAGGCGTGGATGTGACCGTGGACAACCGCTCCGAGAAGATCGGCTTTAAGATCCGCGAGACCAGACTGGCGAAAGTGCCCTATATGCTGGTGGTAGGCGAGCAGGAGGCGGCAGCGGGACTTGTCTCCGTCAGAAGCCGTTTCGCAGGGGATGAGGGACAGAAGCCGCTGGCGGAGTTCATGGATCAGATCTGCGAGGAGATCCGCACCAAGGCGATCCGCAGGGAAGAGGTTCAGGAAGGGCAGAAATAGGGCGGACGGATTAACGCATGAGAAACGGAAACAGAATGGATCGGCTCAATTAAAAAACGATCATATAGACTCCCGGAATGTCTTTGTGTCTTATTTATTTTATGAGAAAATCTTTTGTTGGCTGTGTACAAATTTATGCCAAATACATTTTGCGTATCTTTACACTTTGTGTATCCTGAACGTGGAACATACGCCCCATAAATTTGCGTGTAACCGGCGGAAGATCGGCCGCAAAGGCAGGTGCAAGGAAGATTCCGGGAGGCTGTTTATATAAAATAATGGCGATTCGTATTGTGAGTCATTGCGAGTTTCAACCGAAAAAATTTCATAAGGACCGTAAATGCATATTTTTTTCTGCATCCGCCATACTAAGAATGGGTCTGTGGACAGACCGGATCAAATATGGCAGGAGGAAATAACATGGCAGAATTAAAGTGTTCCGTTGATAATTGCGTCTATAATGATCAGCATCTCTGCTGCAAGGGGGATATCATGGTGGGTGGCAGGCACGCCAGTTGCTGTGACGACACCTGCTGCGAGAGTTTTGTCCAGAGAAGGGAAGGGCATGATTCCTTTAGAAATTCAACCGCTCATCCCAGCCATACCATCAACATTGATTGCGAGGCAGGAAACTGCGAGTACAACAGCGACTATAAGTGTACCGCAGGACATGTTGACATTTGCGGATGCGGAGCCTGCAACTGTGAAGGAACCGCATGTACAACGTTTACCGATAAGTAGACAGTTCAAAAGACGGATCAGAAAAGTAAAATTATGTGTTGACAAATAGGGCATTGTGTGATAACCTATTTGACGTGTGGGAAGCACAACAGCAAGCAGAGTATCCACTCTCACCTTACGGCAATCGGGCTTGTAAGCGTTCACATTTTTATACAGCCGGTCTGTGATTTTTACAGGCGGGGTCTGCAAAGCGTGAAATCAGGTGGATAGGTATGCTATCCACCTTTTGTAATTGTCCGGAGCGGTTTTGAAAGCACTGTACGCTGTCTCTGACGGTTACATAGTATATTTTCTTAATGTATGGGAGGTACACGGCCATTAGCGAATTAATGATTAACGAACAGATTAGGGACAAAGAAGTACGTCTGATTGGGGAGAACGGCGAGCAGCTTGGTATCATGGCTGTCAGAGAGGCGATGAGGCTGGCTGAGGAGGCGGAACTGGATCTGGTGAAGATAGCACCTACCGCGAAGCCACCGGTGTGCAAAATTGTTGATTACGGCAAGTACCGGTATGAGCAGATCCGGAAGGAAAAGGAAGCCAGAAAGAAACAGAAAACGATTGAGATCAAGGAAATCCGCCTGTCCCCCAACATTGATACCAACGATTTGAACACGAAGGTCAATGCTGCAAGGAAATTCCTTTCCAAGGGAGACAAGGTTAAAGTCACACTTCGATTCCGCGGTCGTGAAATGGCGCACATGAACAACAGCAAGCATATCCTGGATGATATTGCTGAGAGTCTGTCCGATATTGCTGTGGTGGAGAAAGCTCCTAAGGTGGAAGGCAGAAGTATGAC
>JAIEKC010000157.1:0-7307 GCA_029064505.1 Acetatifactor sp. | reverse complement strand
ATCGGATTTGTTTATAAGAGACGGGTCCTGTTTATTGGATCCTATGACCCAGACCTGTTCCTCTTTGTTCTCTTTCATTAATTCTATCAGCCTGTAAGAAGTGCTGAACCAATGATTAAACCATACCCGGATCATAAAGATACCTCCTGTTCTCTGAAAGCAAAAACACTGTGTGCTCATTCATCCGTAACAATTCAGACAGGTCACTGAACTGTTACATTTATCCTGCTATGCATCTGCCACTTTTTTGATTATCCCGCAGCATTTATAATGTGTCAAAGGATAATATTCCACAGGAACCTGTTTCTCCTCCGCCAGCCTGACTACATGACTCAGCTCCGGATTTCCCCTGTATCGCTCATCTATCAGCACTTTCCAGGGTACCCGGCGGAGCAGGACGCGGGTGGTTTCTCCGATTCCAGGCTTTACGAAATTGATATCTTCTATTCCAAAGAATGCGGCAATTTCTCTGACCTCATCGATTCCTTTTCCTTTCAATACGGAGGTTTCTGTGCTGTCCGTTCCTTTTCCTTCCAACCTGACATTTTGAATATCTCTGCTTTCTTTTTCCTCCGTTCTGCTTTTTTTCGGTTCCCTATTTTCTTTTTTCTCCGGTCTGTCATTTTCCGGTTTCCTGCTCTCCGAACTCAGGACAGGGTCTTCTACAAAGAAGTATTTCTCAATAGTCTCTATAAATTCATAGGAGAGATCCGAATCTTTCAATTCTCCGTAATACACAGCGCCGTGAAAATCCTTTTCCCCGATAATATCGTCTCTCAGAAAGGTCCTGCTGATCAGACCGGATACCGTGCTGTTGAGACAGGAACTGGGTATCAGTATATCTTCATGAGTTCCACACAGTTCCGTCACACCTGCAGGATCAGCCACAACAGCAATCTCCGAATTTACATGGGGGTAATCCCTTATATCCTTTTCCAACTCGCCCAATATCGCTCCTTTTCCTATCCACCCGTCCACGAAGAGAAGCTGTTCCGGTCTATATCTGTCCAGAAGATACCGCATGGCATTTCTGTCAATGCCTCTTCCTCTGATGATGGAAATGGAATAGTGAGGCACATCCGTCTTATATTTCAGTCTGATATAACGCCTGATAAGGATGCCCACAGGAGTTCCCGCTCTGGCCAGTGACACCAGCACCACATCCCTGCCACGTGCCTCCATGATCCTGTCTGAAAGCACTCCTACCGCATCCGCCACCTGCTTCGCATACTTCTCCAGAGCCTCCCGGTATACTGCCATGTACTTTTCTGTAGGTACATATTCGATGGGCAGCATCTCACTGTAATGCTTTCCGGACTGTATCAGCTTCTCCCGCTCTGCGGTGGGCTGGGGCTGCACTGATCCCGTGATATCTTTCAACAATAATACAACATCTTCTGTCAAATATGAGCTTCTCATTTTTACACCGTCTTGTTCCCTTCAACGTACATACTTTTACCGGCCTGAAAAATCTATGCAGATATTAGAGCTTGTTTGAGAAATCATTCCACCGGTCTGCATGCCCCACTTCGCGGCCTGCTGCGTCCCACAAAGTGTGACGTACACCCTGGGGAAAGCATTTTTCAAACACGCTCTGGCACCATCTCACAAGATAAACATTTTCATTCTTCTCTTTGATCGCATTCAACAGGGAGACTTCTCCCATACATCTCTCTGATCCGCCTTTTTGCGCATCTGTCACCACGATCACCGCATCATACCTTCCGATATCATATACAAATATCTTCCGGTCTTCCTCATACATACTGGATAACGCATATCGTTCATGCAGAGGATAATCCGTACTGCTTCCCACCGCGATCGGGCTTCTTGTGGTGGCATGGAACTTCACGGAATATCCGCACTCTTCCAGGCATTTTCCCACATACAATCCGGGGAACATGAATTCCTCTGTGCCGAGCATCAGAAGCTTTCCATGTCCATTCAATGGAAGACGTTCCTTTATTTCTTCCGTGAAATGCTCACATGCTTCTCTATACTGAACCATATCCGTAAGCCTCCGGGTATCGATCCGTCCTTCTATATCAATACAGGCTGTATACTCTGCCTCTGATATATTTTCCGGATGATAAATTCCATCTTCTACGGCCCCGGCAGCTATTTTCGGATATCTGTCATGTCTGATCTTTACCAGATAGTGAAGCCCTATCCCCTTATCCGCAAATGAATCCGCTGCCTCTTCCGACATACCGTTTAACAGGGATGCCACTGCATATTTTATTTTTCTGCCATAGCACTGTTCCAAAACAGTGATAAGGTTCCATATGGTTCTCCCCGTAGTGACCTCATCCTCCGCAAAGATGATCCTGTCGATCTTATCCATGATCCCGTCCAGATCATTCCTCACAAGTCTCTGTTCTGTGGCATGACTATGTTCTTCCGAGAAAAAAAGATAGTCCGCACCGGAAATCTTCTCCCTTGTGGTTTGAATATAATATGCTCCCAGTTCCATGGCGATCCGGGCTCCTATGGCTGTGGCAGTTTCCGCAAAACCCACGATCAAAAGTCTTTCTCCTTCATATCTCTTCAAAAGCGCGGCAAGTTCAGAAAAAACCTGCAATGCCATTCCGGGTGAGACCGGAATGTGCTTTCCCTGGAGAGGGTTCACCACCAGATAATTTCTTTTTTTATTGTTCTCTCTCTTTGCTATTTTGACCAGATCGCTTTCTGTATACATATATCTGTGCTCCTCCGGATTATCCTTTCCATTTTGAATATGTATGATAATACTTATTTCGAATTTTGCAATACACCGTTTTCATGAAATATTCTACCTTCTGCTCTTAAGAAGCTGGAAAGGTGTCACCCCGTGAACTCGCTGGAATACGACAGAAAAATAATTACTGTCATTATAACCGCAGCTTCTTGCAGTCTCGGCTACGCTTATTCCGCCTCTCTTCAACAGCTTTTCCGCATTTGATATCCGCACATAAGTAATATACCGGTTGATCCCTATTCCGGTAACAGCCTTAAATTTTCTCGACAAATGACTTTCACTGATGGAAAATATCCTGCTGATCTCCTGCAGGGAAATATCCTGATTGTAATTTTCTCCTATGTATGTTGTAATCTCGTATATAATCTGATCGGAAGGCTGGATCTGCGTTTCTCTTTTATGTCTGTAGCGGCATAATAATATAAGCATTTCCAAAATGTAATTCTGTATCAATATACCCCGGTACTGCCCCTGTCCCCGATACTCACACTCAATCTTTTCCAGAAATTCCTCCAAATCCTTTACATGTTCTTTTGACACACTGCTCACAGGGTGATCACATAACTCCAAATAGAGTTCATGGCTTTCTTCCCGTAATACGGAATCGGAAAAATTCAAAAGGATCCTGGCATTATTTTTACAGTCCCCGCTGTCGGTTTTGTGAAGGATTCCTTTGGGAATGAAGACAAAATCTCCTTTTTCCACATTGAATATTTCATCATCTATGAAATAAGTGGTTCTTCCTTCCTGCATATAGTAAAGTTCATGTGAACTGTGGTAATGTACTTCACATTGTTTTCTTCTGTTTACAGACTTATTTCTGGAGATCAGAAAATCACTTATCGCTTCCATTGTAATACCCGCCTTCTGTAAAGTATAAAGTTTTCTCCTATACCCATTCTATCACAAAATATTAAATAGTCAAAAATTTATTATTTTTCTCTAATCTAAGCAAATATATCAAGGATTAATCGAAATTTTTGTCCTACAATAAAGAAAATACTGATTCATGGGAGGTAAGTTGGAAAGTAAACTTTCATCTATTGATTGGTATGTGCAAGAGGGTGTAAACACCCCTCTTTGAAATGTGCAAGGAGGTGTAAAGATGAAATTCAAGAAAAACAGTGTGGAAGAAATAAAGATAGCATATATTGGAGGCGGATCGAGAGGATGGGCCTGGGGACTGATGAGTGATCTGGCATCCTGTGAGGACATCAGCGGACAGGTCGCCCTTTATGACATTGATCTTCAGGCGGCAAAAGATAATGAGGTGATCGGCAATCAGTTCAGGAATGCGGAAGGAGCAAAATCCGACTGGCAGTACCTTGCTGTCCAAACCTTACAGGACGCTCTGAATGGTGCGGATTTTGTGGTAATATCGATTCTCCCCGGTACATTTGATGAAATGGAATCCGATGTACATACTCCGGAAAAGTATGGTATCTATCAGTCGGTTGGAGATACCTCCGGCCCGGGAGGGATCATCAGGGCCATGCGGACAGTTCCCATGTTTGAGGAGATTGGAGAAGCGATCAAGGAATTTTCCCCGAATGCCTGGGTCATAAACTACACGAATCCCATGACTCTCTGTGTAAAAACGCTTTATCGTGTTTTTCCGGAGATCAAGGCCTTCGGATGCTGCCATGAAGTATTCGGAACTCAGAAATTTCTTGCCTGTATGGTAGAAGAAGTTTTCGGCGCAAAAGAAGTGAACCGGCATGAGATCAAGGTAAATCCTATAGGAGTGAATCATTTTACATGGATTACAGACGCTTGCTGGCAGAATACGGATCTGTTTCCCTATTATAGGGATTTCTGTAAAAAATACAGAGACGGTTATCATAGTAACGGCGAAAATGTGGACTCCAACTGGATGAATAATAATTTTGCCAGCACGGAAAAGGTTAAAATGGATCTTTTTCTCCGGTATGGTTATATTGCTGCTGCAGGTGACCGCCATCTGGCGGAATTTTGTAAAGGAAAATGGTATTTGGAAAATCCGGAAAAAGTCAGGGAAATGCAGTTTAATCTGACAAGTGTCTCATGGAGAAAAGAAGAGCTTAAAGAACGTCTAGAAAAGAGCAGACGACTGCGTACAGGGGAAGAACAGGTAAAAATAAATGGAACCGGAGAAGAAGGTGTCAACCAGATTCGTGCTCTTTTGGGACTCTGTGATCTGGTTACCAATGTTAATATTCCCAATCAGGGACAGATACCCAATCTTCCCATAGGGGCTGTGGTAGAAACAAACGCTGTATTTCGTTCCAACAGCCTGACTCCTGTTCTGGCAGGACCCATTCCCCGAGAAATATTCCCTATGATCGTCAGAGTATGCGGAGAACAGGAACTGCTCTCAGATGGAATCGCGGCAAGGGACATGGGAAAGATCTTTGCTGCTTT
Source organism: Acetatifactor sp. (assembly GCA_029064505.1). Lineage (GTDB taxonomy): Bacteria > Bacillota > Clostridia > Lachnospirales > Lachnospiraceae > Acetatifactor. The sequence goes on along the minus strand of JAIEKC010000157.1, from coordinate 2,170 downwards.
CGCGAATGATCCCCTGGTAACCTGCAACCTTGATGATGCACGCAGACTCTTTAAGGAAATGTGCGGGAATACCGCAAAATATCTTTCCATGTATGATCTGTTGGACAGTTTTTAGGACTGATACAGTTGTGAAAGATTATAAGACACCGCTGCTATCACCTGATGGCAACGAATATGGATTTTGTTATTCCAAAACAGGCTCTGCTCATTCATGGGGGGTCTATGTCTGAATATCAATTAGAATTAAAACAAATCGTAGATTATCTACGCTGCCGGATATACCGGCAACTTATCCAGAATTTAATGGCAGACCGGAGTATCCGCGCAGGCGGGACTCCGATCTTTTTTATTACGGTACTTTGCAACTATGTAAATTTCCGTACTTCTTACTCTAAAACTGGAGAGATTCAATGTATTTCAGGCTGTTCTGCTTATCCGCCACGCTCAGGATGGAAAACTGTACCTGTATGATCTGGTAAACATAAAAAAAGAAACGGGTAAGCCGCTTGAGCAATAAGCTGTACGGTAAGCAACTCGCTTCTTCTTGTTATCATCTTATAGAAAAAATATGTTGACAATCCTATTGACAGTTCTATAAATTCAAAACCGCATAGGCAGAACAGGTTTCATTTTCTATTTTATAGTCCAGATTTCCATCATACTTCCGGCAGACAGTAAGAATACTGGATATGCCGATGCTTTTCTTTGCGGGCAGACCGTCTGCAAGCTCCAGATCATCTGAGCAGGTATTGTTACACAGGATAATCAGTATTTTCTTCTGTAATCGGATATAGATTTCAATACTTTTGTTTTCTTTCCCGGATTCCTGACATCCATGCAGGGCATTCTCCAGCAGGTTTCCCAAAAGGGCGATCAGATCAATTTCCCGCACCTCCAGTTCCTTTGTCACATTGCACCTGACTGAGAAATCAATACCGTTTTCCTTTGCCTTGCCCGCATAGGCAGAAAGAATACTGTTTATCGTTCTGTTCAGGGAATACTGCTTTACCGCAGCTTCTGAGATCTCTTTTCCGCATTCCCCAATATAGGCAAGGATTGCGGCATTGTCTCCAGTTTTCGCATATGCCGCAATCATATCGATGTGATGTCGCATATCGTGCCGAAGCCTGCGGTTTGTATCCTCCGCATTTTGCAGGACAGACAGACGCCTGGAAAAATATTCCGTGTTCTGGCGGACCAGCTCTGCCTCCGCATCCTTCTTCATATAACTGATGTTGCTGAATACAACGGCATATACCGCGCACATCACAAAGCTGATCGTTATAAACAGGAAAAGCAAATAAGTTTCTGGCATGGCATTTGTTATATACAAAACGGTAACAGCCACCTGCAGCAGATAGAACAACAGAGCGATCAGTGCCAGATTCCACCATCTTCCCTTTTTAATATCCACAAGGGACTGTATCACCGGCGCCGCATATCTTTTATACAATGCCAGTATCAATAACAACAATGCTGTGCGCAGCACAATTACCAGATAAAACCCCGGCAGAGCAGGCAGGCGTGGCAAAAACAACGTTACCATGAGCTTCAGGCAGTTGTCCAGGATGGAAAACAGACCAAAATAAGTAAGGAACAAAAAGCTTTTCTTGGGTAAACACTCCCTTGAGGCAATACAGAAAAAAAGGAACAGACATACCGCAATCCCCAGATATATAAGCAGCATCTTTATTGTACCGTTCATCATATACATGTATGTGCCCATACAAACAAAGCTGGCCGCATACAGGCAGCTTATAAGCATAAATTTCTTTTTACCATATCTGTGTTCCAGCATGTGGTAAATGACAACCACATGGCACAATACCATAAGAAACAGTCCCGGAATCTTCTGCAGTACACTCATTTTCTCGCCTCTTTCCGACAATACCCCGCAACTGTAGCTGGCAGATAACATCACGATTCCGCAGTCTCCGCTCCACTCTCAGCCTTTTAATATTTGCTCCCAACAGATGATTTTGACTTTGATTGAGCCGTTCTGCCCGCCCTATACCGGAAATATTGCCTATTTTATCCTTTGCTTTCTTCATTCATCCATTCGAGTCTTCTGACTTTTGCTTTTCTTTTGGAACAAAAAAGAAAAGCATTGAAAAATCCAGTGTTTTCAATGCTTTCCAGCGTCCCCGAGACGACTTGAACGTCCGACCTA
>JAIEKC010000156.1:0-7330 GCA_029064505.1 Acetatifactor sp. | reverse complement strand
TTAGTTTTCTCTCTTTATTGTCAAATTCTATGCTGGCAATAGTTATTGTAATGTCATCCCCCACTCTCCTTAAACCGCGAATATATTCCTTTTCCAGATCAAATACAGCGATCATATTTGTCTTCCAGTCGCGAATGACGCCCTGACTGTCCCCGCCATCCGCGTAGATCACACTTTCCAGAGGATTTTCCAGTGTCTCCCAGTTTTCGTCCCATGTAAGATGCGCACCGACAACCCCCCACTCCCATTGTCTGTTCTCCGTGTTGAAAAAGCCATAATACCCATTATCAGGACTGATATGTCCCTCAACCACAATGTACTTGTCAAACTCCCTGACTTCCGGCATGACCCCATTGACAGAATCACAGAGTTCTGCCATATCATATTCTTCTCCGTCAATGATGACCATCGTCTTGCTGGAGATTGTGACCGCATGATCTGACGGCAGTTCCACGGGATAATACATAAGGAACTGGCCGCCTTCCTGGTCTGTAATGTTCGATATATCCGGCTGGCTGATTTTCCCACCTGCAATAAACAAACTGTTCTCCAGTCCGGCAGGATCATTATCACTCCCGCCGCCTTCCACTGCCGGCCTGCCTGTCAGCAGACTCACTGTCAGCATAATGATCATAATACCTGCAATGATCCCGGCTATGGCCGCAGGTTTTCTATACCTGATAATGTGCCGAATCCGACTCCCGGTATTCCCTTCGCCAAAGGCAAGAGGCACCCCCGTAAAATAATGTTTCCCGGCGCTGAGCCGGAGAAGCGTATCCGCATAATCCTGCCTGCCGCCTTCACCCAGCTCTCTCAAAACCGCCTCATCACAGGCCAGCTCTATATCCCTGCTCAAATATACCAGCGCGGCCCAAACAAAGGGATGAAACCAGTAAAAACAGGTGATGAGATAAGCCGCCATTTTGATCAGATGATCCTTTCTCCTGACATGCATCCGCTCATGCAGGATCACATAAGCTGTATTCTCCCCCGCAAATTCCGAAGGCAGGTAAATCCTGGGCGGAAAAAGCCCCATGACAAAGGCAGTGGGTATGCCGTCCACCAGATAACAGTCATCCTCTCCCCTTATACTGCACAACAGCTTTTTCCTTAAAAGCAGAACAGAAATTCCGCCGTAAAGCAGAAATCCCAGACATCCAATCCCCCAGATCAACCCCAAAAACGGACTCATCTCTTTTGACGGAAAAGCTCTGACATCAGAGGTATCCGAGACAGCTCTCGCGGAGAATACCCGGATCTCCTCCGATTCATCAGCATTACCTGTATCATATACGTCCTCCGACGCAGAAGCTTTCTCTTGCGCAGGGGCTGCACTGTAGGGATGATCGCTCATGTTTTCCACAGGGAACGGCTGTCCGCTGTATTTTATCCACAAACCCACAGGACTTTCCGGCTGCACCGGGATCAACAGTCTGACAAACAGGATCATCCACAGGAAACAGGCATATTTCTTCGGAATTTTACAGAGAAAAAACACTGACCTGACCAGTAACAGCACACAGAAGATGATCGCAGCCTGAGCACTGATATCCAGCATTATTAACAGAAAATTTTCCAAAGCCATCCACCACATCACTCATTCTCCTCTATGATCTTCCTAAGCTTCTTTACCTCGTCTTCGCTCAGCCTCCTCCGGGAGGTAAACGCGGTCAGGAAGCCCGGCAGAGATCCCTGAAAGGAGCGGTCCACATAAGCCTCACTCTGTCTCGCGTAGAAGTCCTCCTTTGTCATCCGTACCACCACCATTCCCTCCCTGTTTTCAAAGAGCCCCCGCCCACTGAGCTTCTTTAAAACGGTATACGTCGTAGTCCGCTTCCACCCCAATTCCTTTTCACAGAGTTTCGTCAGCTCCGCAGTTGTGAGAGGCGCATTCTGCCACACAATATCCGCAAATCTGCTCTCCACCAGTCCCAGACTGTAATCCTCCATAAATGTTTCCTCCTGTGGTTCCCTTTTATATTTGCGTGTCTACTGTCACCTATAGACAAATTTGTCAACAGATTGCTTTATTTATCCGGATTCTCTGGCAGCAGACCGGACAGAATCTATCAGCATTCCCATATTTATCAGAACAACTACCTGATCTTTAAAAAGAAAAAAGGAACTGCGCGACTGATCCGCAATTCCCTGTTTTTTTCTGTTCCGCTTTAAAAATACGAAATATTATTTCTCATGCAGCAGACTCATCTTCAATTCAAACATGGCAGGACTCATATCCAGGTAATGAGTGTGAGAATTCTCAAAACGCTGTTCTTCCTTCCATATCTCATGCTCCAGCTGATCCCTCACATAATTCCTGATCTCATCCAGCGGCGGCAGCGTATACACCAGCTCGCCGTCCTTAAAGACCTGCTTCTGCAAAGGCTTGAAGGTACAGTCCACGAAGCTTCTGTTCTTCCAATAGTGTATGGGATCCACGTAACGGACCGGACCCGATGTATCGATCTTCTCCCCTTTCACAGTGAGATAATCCGCCACCGCTTTTCCTTCCTTATCATAAACTCTGTATATCTCCTTGATACCCGGATTGGTGATCTTTTCCGCAGTCTCGGAAATCTTGATCTTAGGCACAAATTCCCCGTCCCTCTCCACTGCCGCCAGCTTATACACCGCACCGAATACGGGAGTGGTGGAGGAAGTGATCAGCTTTTCACCCACGCCGTAGCTGTCGATCAAAGCCTCCTGCCTGTTCAGGGAAGAAATGGTATATTCATCCAGGCTGTTGGAGGCCACAATGATGCAGTCCCTCAGCCCCGCATCGTCCAGCAGCTTCCTTGCCTCCTTGGATAAATAGGCGAGGTCTCCCGAATCCAGACGGATCCCTTTCAGTCTCTTTCCCTCAGGCTCCAGAACTTCCTTTGCCACACGGATGGCATTGGGCACACCGCTGTGCAGTACATCATAGGTATCTACCAGCAATACGGTAGAGTCGGGATAGCTTTCCGCATATGCCTTAAAGGCTTCATACTCATTTTCAAAGGACATGACCCAACTGTGAGCCATGGTACCGGAAATGGGAATTCCGAACATTTGTCCCGCCAGCACGGTAGCCGTTCCCACCGCACCGCCGATATAAGCAGCCCTGGCCCCGTATACAGCCGCGTCAACATTGTGCGCCCGCCTCGCTCCAAAGTCGGACACCGGCTTGCCGTTTGCCGCGCGCACGATCCGGTTGGTCTTGGTGGCGATCAGGGACTGATGATTGATCTGCAGCAAAACAGCCGTCTCGATCAGCTGGGCATCGATCAGCGGAGCCACCACGGTCATGATCGGCTCATTGGGATACATGATCGTGCCCTCCGGCATGGCGTAAATATCTCCCTTAAAATTAAAGTGCCGCAGATAATCCAAAAATTCCTCCGTAAACAGGTTTCTGGAGCGCAGATATTCCACATCCTCCTCGCTGAAACGCATATTTTGGATATATTCCACCACCTGCTCCAGCCCCGCAAAGATGGAAAAACCCGCATTATCCGGATTACTTCTGTAAAATACATCGAACGCCACCACGGTGTCCTGGTCCTTCTTATTAAAATACCCGTTGGACATGGTAAGCTCATACATGTCCATTACCATCGAAATATTTCTTTCATTAAACTGTGTATTTCCCATTATGATATCTTCCCCTCCCGTTTCGCTGCCGTCCGCAGCAATCTGCTCACACCCCGGTTTATAATGCTCACGACCCGAATACAGCCTGGCCAAACTTATTCGCGTCACTTTCCGGTCTTATATCCACCTGCACGTTTTTCAGGGTCATGTTTTCCACAATGCCCTCTTTAAAGTTATCCTTGTTAGCCGTGATACGGAGATCTTCAAAGGCGAAATCCGACAGATGATACTGATCCTCCTGCGCATCCACGTTAAAATAGGTACCGCACTCACAGTCACAATTGCGCATTGTAATATGTTCCCCGCGGGATTTCGGAATATCGGTTCTTCCCTTCGGGTCAAAGAACTGTGTCCATGGCTTGATAGTGATAAAATTCATAACCTTCGCTGTCACGTCTTCCACAGTGATATACTCGTAAAGCTGAGGCGTATCGGGACGCATCTTCAACCACAGGAAATTGGCGCCGTCGGACACATGCAGCCTGCGAACAATGATATTCCTGTTATGCACGGACTCGGAACCGCAGGTCAGGCAGCCGTGACAGAAACCGTAAGTACAATCCTCCACAATGATCCTCTCATTGGAACCGTTCTCCGGAGCCGTGTCCGCCCAGGGACCCTTTCCCCCTTTGAGGACCACGGAATCGTCATTCACCTCCATATAACAGTTCTTTATCAGAAAATCGGAACACACATCAATATCAATAGCGTCTGTACTGGGTGCCTTTACAGGTCTTGCAGGAGAAAAAATACGGCAGTTCAAATATTTCACATGGTGGCTCCGGTAAATATGATTCGTCCAGAAATGGGCATTCTGCAGACGCAGATCCGCCACCAGCACATTTTGGGAATTGGATATGAAGACCAGACGGGGTCTCTGCTCGTCCTTATTGGTGCACTGGGGGTTCCACTCCCTTCTGAGCCAGAAGGCTTTCCAGGACCTGAGACCGTTTCCGTCGATGACGCCGGGACCGCACATGGTAAAGCCGTTCACACCGTCCACATTGATCATTGCCGCAAAATAAGTGCAGGTCTCCCCTTCAATTCGGGTCTCACAGAGCCTGTAATCTGCAATGTCATCACTGCCCTTTAAGACTCCGCCTTCCGACACATACAGGTTCACGCCCTGCTTGAAAAAGAGGGAACCTGTCAGGTAAGTCCCGGCCGGCACCACGATCACGCCGCCTCCCCTCTGTGCCGCCAGGTCGATCAGCCACTGTATTTCTTTGGTATGAACCTTCCCGTCGTCAAAGATCTCATACTGCGTCAGAACATACTGTCTTCCCAATTCTTCCAGAGCCGGGACCCTGGTATCATAGAACCAGGCATCAATGGGAGTTCCGTCAGGAAAAAATTCTTTTTGCATGGTCTCCATACTTACCTCACCTTCCGCCGCAAAAACGGCATACCGATTTATATATTGATATTATTTTAGTATATATTGGCAGACTTTACAACAAAATCTAGAAATCCTTAAAAATATATTAATTTTTTTAATTATTTATGGTATAGTCTTTAATAGCAGCTATATTGCTTTGAGTGCAGCAAATCATCACTGCATTTTTCAGGATCAGATTTGAAAGTACTACATGTCAGATGTTTTATCTGACTGATCAAAGGGAATAGAAAGGACAAAAGATATGTCGAAAACAGCTCTCGTTATCGGCGCAGGTCCCGCAGGACTTACGGCCGCCTATGAGTTACTGACCAGATCCAAGGACATTAAGGTGATCGTTTTTGAAGAAAGCGACTGCTTCGGCGGCATCTCAAAGACTGTAAATTACAAGGGAAACCGCATGGATATGGGTGGTCACCGCTTCTTCTCAAAGATACCGGAGGTCAATGCCTGGTGGGACAGAATGCTTCCCATGCAGGGACACCCCACCTATGATGACATTATTTTAAATCGTCCCATGCCCCTTGAAAAAGGCGGACCCGACCCGGAAAAGGAAGACAGGGTCATGCTCACCAGACACCGTGTTTCCAGAATATATTTTAATGCAAAGTTTTTCGATTATCCCGTTTCCCTAAAGTGGGATACCTTAAAAAATATGGGATTCTTTACGACTATGAAGGTCGGTTTCAGCTATCTGAGAGCCATATTATTTAAAAAACCGGAAAACAACCTTGAAAATTTCTATATCAACCGTTTTGGGCGCAAGCTGTATTCCATGTTCTTTGAATATTATACAGAGAATCTGTGGGGACGCCACCCCAGTGAGATCGATGCCTCATGGGGTGCTCAACGTGTAAAAGGCATGTCCATTATAGCGATAATCAAAGATATTTTGGGCAAAATATTCAGAGTAAAAAACCGCAAGGTAGAAACTTCATTAATTGAAGAGTTTAAATATCCCAAATTAGGCCCCGGCCAACTCTGGGAAGTCACCGCAGAAGAAATAGAGAAGCTGGGCGGTACCATTTGTAAGAATGCGAAAGTTACCAAAATCCACAAAAACGAATCCAATGTCATTACCTCGCTGACTTACGAGAAGGACGGCGCCGAACATGAGATTGAGGGCGATTACATTATTTCGTCCATGCCCATCAGGGATCTGGTGGCAGGCATGAACGATGTCCCCTTCAACGAAGCACGTATTGCTGCGGGACTGCCTTACCGCGATTACATGACCCTGGGGGTACTTGTTCCCAGGATCAATCTGGAAAATAAGACGGATATCAAAACGGTGAATAATATTGTTCCCGACTGCTGGGTATATGTACAGGACCGTCATGTAAAGCTGGGGCGCTTCCAGATCTACAATAACTGGTCGCCGTATATGATCAAAGACTTAAAGAATACGGTGTGGATCGGACTGGAATACTTCGTGAACGAAGGCGATGAATTCTGGAATATGTCCGAGGAAGAATTCTCCAGAGTAGGTATTCAGGAAATGATCAAGCTTGGACTGATTGATTCCGCCGATGTGGTGATCGACACACACATGGAAAAGGTAAAGAAAGCATATCCTGCTTATTTTGACACCTATGATGAGATCGACACTCTGGTGAATTACCTGAAATCCATCGACAATCTCTATTGTGTGGGACGAAACGGCCAGCACCGTTACAATAATATCGACCATTCCATGTGTACATCCTTCGAAACCGTTAAGAATATCCTGAGCGGCGAAAAGAATAAGGATAATATCTGGAATGTCAATACAGAGAAAGAATATCATGAGGAAGCTACCGCCAACGAGGTAGATTAAGCCTGTTTCCGGTACAAGGACTGCCGCGAAACGGAATCTTATCTGAAGATTCCGTTTCGCGGCAGTCCTGCTTTCTGAAATGTTCGCGGCTTTCGGTGATCTGTGAATTCCCTGATGAAAGGTACATACCTCACCATTCTTTTCGAATATCCGAAACAGAGATATCATATTTTGCCGTAAATTCATCCATATCCTTACTGTCCCTTATGACCATGACTTCCGTAAATTTCCCCGTGTGGATATCCTTAAATCCCGCCACCTTCTCGCCGGTACAGATACTGGCGCGGATCACCGGTTTCTGATTCTCCCTGTCATAGGATCCTTTTACCTGCTTACGCTTAAACATGTATACCTCCTGTATGCTCTGCACACCTGTCATAGCAGTCTGGCTGACGTTATGCTTAGGAACAGTTCCTTATCATTCTAATTTTATATGGCGGAAAAATCAAGCCCCGCATTTTGTTTCGGGAAGATGTGCGCTGAAC
>JAIEKC010000155.1:0-3904 GCA_029064505.1 Acetatifactor sp. | reverse complement strand
TTTCCCGTCGCCGCACACGTCTCTGTCATACCGTATCATGCCAAGCTCCGACGAGGTTCCTCCCACCCCCGCCTTGACATAATGTATGTTGTCCTCCGTGCCTCTGCCGCAGAGCCCGCAGAAGCCCTGAAAAGTCTTCCATGCATAGCACTGTTCGTTTATGGGGACGGCCCCAGCTCCCTGGGTGATGGAACCGCCGATGAACGCCACCCTGGTCTCTTCCCCCGCCCGGGCCTTCTCCATGACCCTTTTCAGTCTGCTGAGATCACCTGTTCCAAGCAGCGATCTCTCCAGCATCTTCCCGTAAACAGGCCCTTTCAGCACCGCCCCGTCTTCCTCCTCCGGCTCCGGTGCGTCATAGCCGTCCTGCAGATAGAGCCGGACGCTCACTCTGGCCTGTGTATTGGCTCTGGAAAATTCAAAGCGGATCTGTCCCGGCGTAGCGTCATCCTCCGACCAGTCCACCTGGGACAGCCTGATCATATATTCCATGCCGTCCGCCTGCACTTCCCTCCTGAACTGTGTGCCGGTAATGCCGGGATCCGTCTTTCCGTACATCTGCAGCACAAAGGCGGTCATCTCTCCGGGATCTTCCGTCTCCACAGACACGCCCAGTCCATAGACCAGTCTGCGGAAGCCCTCCGCCGTGCGCAGCAGTTCCAAGATCCCATCGTCGGTTATCCCTCCGGCGATCCGTGCAAAGCTCACCAGGCGTTCCTCGCTTATGAAGATGACCTGAACCCCGCTGCCGTCAGCCCGGGGAGAGCCTGCCACCTGCTTATTTCTCATGATATAGAAGCTTTTCCTCTTCTTCTCCGCATCCCTGGGCGCCCTGGGCACCGATGCCTTCTGCTCATCCATAAAATGTATCCTTTCCTGCTGTTTACCGTCAGTCTTTCCTGAACTCAAAAGAGTACCGCACAGCGCGGCACTCTTTTGAATGGTATTGGGTAACCTGCATATTCCCACTGGATCAGCCCCATCAGGGAAGCATATCTGTATCGCCGTAGGTAGCAGCCCACTTCTCTGCACGTTCGTCCATGATAGCCTGGCCTCCCGCATTCAGATAATCCTGGATCCCCTGATCCCATACTTTATCAAAGTCGGCTGCGGGAGCGATCACCGCATTGTCATATACAATATCTCTCTTCTCGGAGAGTACGGGACCCATACCTTCCTCGCTGGCAAGCGCACCAACATTTACATTCTTGCCCACTTTCATGTCAGTGTTGGCGATCTGGTCAGCCGCCTGAACGATCGCCGCGTCGATCCCTGCATAATTGTGTGCCCTGGACTTGACGGTCTTCTCTTCGTCAGCCAGTTTCAGGCCGTTACAGGTGATGGTATAGTCGATGTTCATACCGGAGTTCTGGATCGCATCACCGGTTGCCGCAATGGTCTCCACCGCTCCGTCTTCCAGTACATTATGTGTCACACCCTGGTCACCGATCTGCAGATACTCGATATGCTCAGGATCGCTGATCCAGTCAAGGTACAGCATACAGGCCAGAGGCTCGTCATTGGTGCTGGGGAAGAAAATCTTACGGTCGATCGGTCCGGGAACGAACTTGGTGTAATCACCGTTCTTATCCTCGAAGCAGTCAACTGCCACAAATGCGGCATTGTCGCCCACGATCCTCTGGAGGGAAGCGTTGATGCTGTCCTCTCCGTTACGGAAGGGATAATCCCAGTTATGGGTGAAGGCGCCTACATAGCCTGCCTTCATCATATCGTCCTCGGTTGTGTCGCCGCTGCCGTACAATGCGAAGTCCTTCCAGAGCAGATCCTCATTATACCATCTGTTCAGCAGTCTGATGGCTTCCTTGGTGCCTTCCTGGGTCAGCTTTCTGTCATCGAAACCATTGATATAGTACTCTCTGTCGGAAATCTCGGGATCTATAAAGGACTCGATCAGCGTGGCCGCTCTCCAGCCCACGTCATAGCTTACGGAATAAGGGATCATCTTGTCCGCATCGGCACCCAGCAAGGTGTCTGCATTGTCCCTGAATGCGATCAGCATGTCTTCAAATTCCTGCTTGGTGGTGGGAGCCTTCATATCCAGGGCATCCAGCCAGTCCTGACGGACGAAAGTGTTGATACGGTTGCTGACAGCCAGCTTTGCCTCGATCCCCCACACAGTGCCGGTCTCAGGATCCCTGTCCCAGTACAGGTTGGTCTCACCCAGCCAGTCCCAGAGGTTGGGAAGCTCATCCCTGTAGTCCTCAAGATACGGAGCCAGATCAAGAACCCCCCCATATTGGCATAAGTCTGGATCGTAGGGTAATCATATGTCACACAGATATCAGGAGCATCGCCTGCAGCCAGAAGGTTATTGATCTGTTCAACCTCCGTCCAGCGGGGAACCGATACGAATTCCACCTGTACGTTATGATCCTCCAGCATCCCCTTCTTGATATACTCGGTATACATGTTGTTCGTGGGATCGGAACCGCCGTCATTCTCACGGTTGTACACTTCTACGGTGATAGTCCTGGTCTCGGCAAACTTACCGTCAACCAGTTCACCGGATGCATTTCCCGCATCCGCCGCGGAAGATCCTGCCGCGGAGGAACCTCCGGACGCTGCCGGCGACTGATCCGTACCGGAATCGCCGCCGCACGCCGCCATGGACATTACCATAGCGCCTGCCAGTAAGATGGATAATACTTTCTTCTTCATTCTTTCATTACCTCCCTTAATAGTAAGTATGAATATTTGAATCAACGGGCCGTATCACCCACAGCCCGGTTCTTCCTGTCTTTTCTGTCCCGGAGGCTTATTCCTTTACCGCCCCGAGAGTCACGCCATGGATAAAGTACTTCTGCAGCCAGGGATAAATGCAGAGGATGGGCACCGTGGAAAACATGACGATGGCTGCCTTCAGGGACTCGGTCAGGCCCGGTGCGGAGAACCCTTCCTGAGTAGTCACCTCCACGGAATTGATATTGTTGAGAATGTTATACAAAAGCAGCTGCAAAGGATAATATTTGGGCTCGTTGATGTACATCAGCGCATCCGAGTAGCCGTTCCAGCGGCCTACCGCATAGAACAGGGCCAGAGTCGCCAGGACCGGTTTGGAGAGGGGCACATATATCTTCACAAGGATCGTGAAAAAGTTCGCCCCGTCTATCTCCGCGGACTCCCTTAAGCTCTCGGGTATGCCGTAGAAAAAGCTTCTCATGATGATCATATTGTAAACACTCAGGCAGCTGGGAATGATCAATACCAACGGGTTGTTCAGAAGCCCCAGCGGCTTCATCAGCAGGTAATTGGGGATCGTACCTGCATTAAAGAACATGGTGATCGTGATAAAGATATTGATGGCGGAACGGCCCTTCAAACCGCCGAATATCAGCGGATACGCGCAGAGCGTGGTCATGGCAAGGGATACCAGGGTACACACCAATGTCAGAAATACCGTCCAGAAAAATGCCCTGATGTACTTGGCGTCCGAAAGCACCGTGCTGTACGCCTCCAGATTCCATCCCTTGGGCCAGAGATATACTTCATGTCTGATCAGGGCGTCCGTGGAGCTCAGTGACCTTGCCAGCAGATTTACCATGGGAAGCAGGCACACCACACTCACCAGCAGACAGATCATCACGAACACCCAGTCTCCGATCTTACCGGATCTTGATTTGATTTTCATAAATTTATCCATTCCTTTCCCGCATGAACCTGCTCTGACACAGATTCCATACGAAGTTCGAGTCCGCCGTCGGCGGTACGACGATCCATGACACTTTTACCAGATACCGCGTTCACCCAGTTTCCTCGAGATCCAGTTGGCCATCAGCAGGAAGAACACGCCCACCACCGACTGGAACAGGCCTACCGCGGTGGTAAGGGAGAACTGCAGTCCCTTGATACCCACCTTATACACATAGGTGGAGATAACATTTGC
>JAIEKC010000154.1:0-3989 GCA_029064505.1 Acetatifactor sp. | reverse complement strand
TCCGGCTCCAGGTATTTTAAAGCCAGGTCGTCCAGCTCCGTCTTTAATCTGCTGATACCCAGTCTCTGGGCAATGGGACAATAAATTTCCAGCGTTTCCTTGGCAATGCGCTGCTGGCTCTCCGGACTCTTGTATTTCAGAGTGCGCATGTTATGAAGACGGTCAGCAAGCTTTATCATGATGACACGGATATCCTTTGCCATGGCAAGGAACATCTTGCGCAGATTCTCCGCCTGCATCTCCAGCTTTTCATCCGACCGGTCAACGGTGGAGGACAGGGGAATCTTTTCCAGTTTCGTGACTCCATCCACCAGAAGGGCCACATCCTCTCCAAACTCACGTTTCAGATCGTCGTCAGTCATCACCGTATCTTCCACCACATCATGGAGAAGGCCCGCTATAATAGTCTCTTTGTCCAGCTCCAGCTCGGCCAGAATGATCGCCACATTCAAAGGATGGATAATGTATGGCTCACCCGATTTGCGGGTCTGATCCTTGTGAGCCTCCTTCGCCACATTGTAGGCCTTTTCAATCATGGTGACATCATCGCTGGGATGATATTTATGCACATGATTAATAAGCTCCTGATACAGCAGCTCCGGATCAACAAAATCATGATATGCACTTATTTTCCCATCGTCGATGAATACTTCATTCTTTTCCTCTGCCATAGGTTACCTGTCGCCCTCTTAAAGTGTATTGGATGTCCGGAGCCATAACAGCCCTGTCGGATGTGACATATCGCTCATATTCACGGAATATTTCAAACGGTATTACAGACATCATATAAAATGCCGCGGGGATCCCGTCTGCCTGGAATTCCGATTCTCTGCGGTATCATCGGGAAACCGCGGAGAATAACACCGAATCAGTTCCCCGGATAGCAGATCGCTGATTCCAAACGGTATTTTGCAAGTCTTTCCCGCCCCTTTAAACCAGCCAGCTCTATCAGAACTACAATGCCCACCACTTCTCCGCCAAGGTCTTCTATCATTTTGATCATTGCCTCGGTGGTTCCGCCGGTGGCTACCAGATCATCCACGATCAGAACCTTCTGCCCCGGTCTGATACTGTCCTTATGCATTTCAATGGTAGCGCTGCCGTATTCCAGATCATAGGAAACCGATACGGTCTCTCTGGGAAGCTTGCCCGCCTTGCGGATCAGCACAAAGGGCTTTTTATTATTATAAGCAATCGGTGTTCCGAATATAAACCCTCTGGACTCGGGGCCTGCCACCACATCATAATCCAGATCCTTAATCTTTTCCTGCATGGTGTCTACAGCCAGCTGCAGACCCTCCGCATCCTGCAGGACGCTGGTCACATCACGGAAAATAATGCCCGGTTCCGGGAAATCAGGGATGCTGACTACATATTCTTCCAGTTTCTTCATTTCGCTTACCTCGCTTTTGTATTCGTTTATCACCGCCCGGAGCAAAGCCGGGGGGCTGCCCCGCACGGTTATACCCGTGAACGCATTTAATTGCCGCTTTCAGCTCCGGATTACCGATGCGTTCACTCGTTATACTGTGCAGACGGCAATTATTTGCGTTTATGGGTATAAATTGGTCTGATTATAAGTATAACACTATTTTTTGCTGTGTGCTACGAAATATTTTATGATATCACTTCTGGTAACGATACCGATAAACACATTTCTGTCATCCACAACAGGAACAAAATTCTGTTTCTTTGCCTGTTCGATAAGTGTCTCCATGGCAGTGTCGATACATGCCGCCCTGACTTTCCCGCCCTGCAGGATATCCCGCACCGCCATATGTTCCAGACGCTTCAAGGTTATGTCCTCCGGATTCTCATTTCTCTCCAGAATATTCCAGAGGAAATCTCCTTCGCTGCAGACACCCACATACCGGTCCTCCGCATCGATCACCGGGACAGCCGTATAGCCGCTTCTGTGGAGCTTTTCCAATCCCTGCCGCAATGTCATATCATCTCTTAAGTATGTCACTTCTGCCTTAGGCTGTAAAAATAATGCAATATTCACGAGTCTACTCCTTTGTCTCTGTGCTTCCTGCCCCGGTGTTTTCCGCAGCAGCCACATCTGTACACCACCCTGAAAACCTTCAGGTCCGTCACATCCGTCTGTGAACGTACCGCATCCACTTTCGCGGTCTCCGCCTTACAGTGTTTGCTTTTGGGATTCCTCTTTTGATGCTGCATCATCCGCTTTCACCGATGCGGCTACCGCCTTTGATGCCGCTCCATCCGCTTTCGCCGATGCGGCTCCCGCCTTTGATGTTGCGTCTTCCTCTTTCGCCGATGCGGATCCCGCCTTTGCCTTTCCGCCTTTTCCGTCGTCCACGATCTCCACAAAGGTACTGTCGATGGCATTCATTTCCGCAAAATAGTCACGAATCTTTCCTGCAAAATAGATCGTGGTAACACAGTCTGTGATACCGCTGAAGATCAGTCCCACTCCCAACAGGCGGAACAGCAGATTAGCTATCGCCATGGGATTGAAGATCAGCACCAGCCCCAGCACGACATTGATCAGTGCCAGCACCAGCATGAAGATCCAGTTCCCGTATTCCAGTCTCTTCAGATCGATCACATCCTGCAGCTTGCTCAGCCCGCTGACCAGAACCAGTGTTCCGAGAAGAAAGGGGATCAGGGAGATGATGATATCCACTTTATACAGCACTACAATGCCCAGCAGGATTCCCAGAAGCCCATGCAGAAAATCATTGTGGTAATAATTCTGGTGGGCATCCCGAAGCAGATAACTTATCATGGATACCGCTCCGGCGATGATCAGCACCACGCCGATCAGAAACCCCAGCATTCTCTCCATGGTCTCGGGTATCACCAGCGCAACAATGCCCAACAGGATATAAAGCACTCCCATGAGCAGAGTATCCCATTTTAATTGTTTCAGCAGTTTCATTACGCCGCCCTCCTGTTCAATTACTGTTTTCTGCAATTTGTCACGGACAATCACATAATCTGAAAAGGACCCTTTTACGCAAAAAGAGTCCTTACCATTCACATCAACCTATTTTTTACCGCAGCATTTCTTGTACTTCTTGCCGCTTCCGCAAGGACAGGGATCATTCGGATATATCTTGGCATCCTTTACAATAGTGGTAGAGGACTTCTGCTCTTTATACAGCGCCTTTCTGGTATCCTCATCGAAAATATCGTTCCACTCTTCCAGATTATACAGCCAGTCAGCCTCAGCCGCCACCATGCCCTTATACAGCAGCGCCTTATCGAAGCCCAGATTTACCTGTGTGTTCTCATCCATCTCTTCAATAGGGTTCTTCTCTTTCAGACAGTCATTGATGCCGTCCAGAAAGCCGGTCATAGTCATAACCGTCACACCATACTTGTCCGCCAGCTCCTTCACGGTTCCCGCCACTACCTCGTCGGGGTTCTTCAGCAGCTGGGCATAAATGTCCTTCTCCTGTTGGAAATAAGCCGCCCACAGCTTCTGCAGCTCATTCTGCGGTGTATTCTCGTTGTATGCGACTGATCTCCACTCTTCCAATAATGTCATGTCTACTGTACCATCCTTATGTTCATAATACTTAGGAACTGTTCAAAAATAAATATTCACATTTGTCTTGCCTGAGTTCCCATCTGCCGCGTTGTTGTCAGTCGTCGCAGCCCGCTACGACTCCTTCCTCCGCCTTGCAGCCGGAAACTCATTCTGCGCCAAATGCAAAGTTATTTCTTAACAGTTCCTTACGGTCTGCAGCCGTTCCGAGACGGGCAGATCTGTAATCCACTTTAGTATATAACAGATTGGATGATCAGGCAATCATTTTTTTGAAATGCTCTTCTCCGAAATTTTTTCCAGCTGTGCGATTGGGATATAAAAAATAACATTATTCGTGACGGAAGTAAAGATGGATTTAAAGTGATGATCCTGAGGATGAAAAACATCATAGAAAAAGCGAACTCAAACAAGACTGCTATCTGTTTTTACTCCGCAGTCTGTGTTGGAAATGCTATACGATTTGCAAGCT
>JAIEKC010000153.1:0-9957 GCA_029064505.1 Acetatifactor sp. | reverse complement strand
GATATGACCTGAGGTAAAGAACCGCCGTATTGGGAAATGTCACTGTCAGAGTTTCCGCACTGACTTCTCCCTCATCCAGAGCGATCTGCGCATCTTATTCAAACAGCCTTATCGCTATCCTCCCGTCAGGCAGACTGCTCTCACACTCAATGTGGTATTTCTTCCGGGTCTTTCCGATGACTGTGAAATTCGCGTCCGTTATCCTCTCCTGGTCCGCTGCCTCCTGACGATCCATAAAATGTTCATTGGGTGAAAAACAAATCTCTTCCTCCCCTGTATAGGCCTCCCTGAATATCTCATTGATCACCGGGATGATCAGTTTCCGACAATCATTCAACATTGTCCGGAATATTCCGTCATATATATTTCCCATGCATTCTCCCTTTCGTTCTGGTGTCTAATGCTACTCTTTAATAGAGCATACATTAATCGGCCAGGTCGATGCTATGCCAGAAACGTAAAAAGGAAACTTACATTGAGTGAATTGATAGAATTTTTAGCAATCTTAATAGTCGGAGGCAGTATCATCTGGTGGGTAGTCATATGGATCCGTATGTTGATATGTCGTATAACCGGAAGATGCCCTAAAGGAAGAATCTGTAAAGATTCACTTTGTAAAAATAAAGTATGGTGCAGGAAATACCAGCGATATGCGGATGTGCATAAATACATCTACGAAGTAATGAGAGAAAGCAGACGGAGATCAAAGAAAAAGCAGCCGTAAAAATGCGTATGGATTTCTGTTCCATACGCATTTAACAATGCACCTGCGCCGTCATCAGGCGCATTCCTCATATTCCATATACCGTCAACCTGTATAACCGGCGTAACAGCAGTTCCGTGGTAAACAGTTCAGACAGCTCCTTTTGCAAAATTGCGAGCACAGTGTCATCGTGACAGTTCAAATACCTATCTGAACTGTTACGTTCCGTGGCCTGTTACACCGGCTGGGCGTTACTTTCCGAAAAGCTCCTCATATGTATAAAGGACCTCCATCCTCTTCTCTTCCACTGATCCCATGGCCTCCCAGAAGATTTCTTCCAGTTCTCCAAACTGCTCTTCCGTCACCCGGAAATACCATTCCCCTGATCCTCTCACGCAGATACCGCACTGCTCCATTCTCCGGTTTACATTCTCATTCAGGTCAGGATCGGTATAAGCCGGGAGCATGACAAGACAGAGCTGTTCAAACAGACGGATGGGAAGATAATAGAGATACGCTTTATACTCCACCCTGCCCTCCGCGTCAAGCTGATAATATCCGTAATCCTTTTTCATATGATACCCGTCATACTCCAACACTTTCCTTGTCCCAAGGAGCAGGTCATAGGGCGGATACAGGGTATTCCACAGGCTGTATTCCGCCCTATCCGGATCGTACCGGAACAGGTAGAGGAACGCGGAATGTCCGTCGGGATACTGCTCTAAAATGCCAAGTTCAGGATAACCGTCCCCATCAGCATCGAAAAAGTAATACGCAAAGCGGCCCGGGTCATAAACTCCCTCTTCTTTGATATCCAGCTGCACACCTTCATAATCCTTTAAGAAAAAGTCCTGCCCTGTCTCCGGGTCATAAAAATCAGTCTCATTCTGCACCAGTTTCCGGAAAGCTTCCAGGAAGACGGCGTTCGTCTCCGAATCACAATCCTGAAATTCTCCCTCAAGCTCTATCTCCGCATAAGCCTCTTTCAGTCTCTCGAATGTCTTCTCATCTGCATAGGGCAGATTTCTTTCTTCCTCAAAATCCCAGAAGTTGTCATAGACAATATAACCGAACTGCCCCACTCTGCGCTCCGAGGGCGTAAAGAGGTCCGCGGTCTTTTCCGTCACAAAGATTTCCCCTTCTGTCAGGACAAATCCTCCCTCCGCCGTATTTCGCCCCAAAAGCGTCTCCCTTTTGGGATTTACGGAAAGTCTGTGCAGCATAAAGCCGTCATAGCCGTCTCCTGAAGCGCCGCTCTTCCAACCGTAAATATAATAGTACTCATCTCCGTACAGGAACATCTTTCCGATATTGTCCTGTACATCGAATTCAGCCACAGGCACGAGCACATCCTCTGTCAGATCAGCCAGCAGAACGGAATAGGCACGTTCCCCGCCGCATTTCCCTGATTCATAGACAAAAGCATATTTTCCCCTCTCCCGATCCGTCAGGTAATAGATAAAATAGATATCCTCAGGTCCGCGATACAAACAGGAGACTGCGTCGTAAGGCTCATACTCATATGTCATCTGATCCGCATACGCATTGATCAGCGGAAAGTGCTGGAATATCTCCGAATTACTCAGCCAGTCCACGCAGCTCCATACAGGCGCGGTACTGTCTGTCTCGGACGGATCAAGCTCCTCCCCGGACCGCCGGTCTCCTGTGCCGGACTGGACGCCGTCCTCCCCAGATCGGTCATTATCCATTCCCGGCTGCGTATCCTCTGTCTCTGACCGAATACGATCCGTCCCTGGCTGCGCACCATCAATCCCTGACTGGTTCTCGCCTGACCCAGAAGAAATGCCATTGATCCACGACTGGTTCTCGCCTGATCCGGACGGAATGCCATTGATCACTGACTGGTTCGCACCTGCTCCAGGCTGTACACCGTCCGTCTCTGACATGCTGCCGCCTGTACTCAGCAATTTCTGTACACCCCACCATCCGCTCTCCATAAAAGCTTCTTCCAGCATACTTACCAGTTCCGGTGGAAAACGTGTTTCCGTTTCCGTATCCGCCGGTTGTCCTGATCCTGTCAGAAACAATATGCATGACAGAGAAAGTACAATTCCAACAATCTTCTGCGTTACTTTCATATGTACACCCCACTAGCTTCCATATTCATGACAAGTCTGCGGCACAGGCTATTGGCTATTGCTGAAGAACTCCTCCGAAATCCTCTTCGAGCCTCACCCTTAACGGCTCCACCGGTATGTCCGTCCCCCGGATATACAGCTCCCCGGAATTCCGGTCATCCAAAAACCGCCACTCGTCCTGCCCCACAGGCAGAAGCTGCTCCTGATAAGGGGTATCCCCATAAAGATCCGTCTCTCCGTAAGGATCCGTCCCTCCGCTGTGTCTGTACAGACCACAGTAAATCTCGCCTTCTCCGCCATAAACTGTGACTACCACATCCAGGCTCTCCCATGTCTCAAATGCCGCCAGCACCAGACGTTCTCCGTCAAAGACACATCCCTGCTCTCCGGGAAAGGGCTTCTCCCGAATCACCTCATATCCCTGCTCTCCCAGAAAAGATGTCTCCCAAACCATCTCATCATACCCCTGCTCCGCATAATCAGGAAAGGTTCCTTTACACCAGAGCCACCACTGACCCTCTTCCTCTGTCACAAAAGCAAAATCATTGTCATTCCAGGTGATCAGCAGACCATCATCCACCATCCTGATCTGTCTGAGAACAGGAAAGGAACTCAGGTTCCCACCCCAGATCCGGGGACGTTCCGAATCAGCGCTTTCCATAAGCCTTTCATTCCCGCGGATCGAAAGTTCCTGTTCCAGAACAGGCGCTTCCCCGCTTAACCTGTAAACGCAAAGGAAATGATTCTCTTCCTCCCGGACGGTCAGATACAGATACCCTTCCTCCTCATCCAGAAGCATCCCCTCGGGAAGCGAATTTTCCGGCAGTTCACACACCTTCCGCATCCGGGTGACATCCACCGCAAGCCACCCTTCCTCCCATGTGAAAGGAAGATAAAATATTCCGCTGTTCTGCCCCCGGTCCGCCACCTTTCCAGATGTCGGGTTTTCACAATTATACGCATAATAACACCCGGCTTCCCCGAAAGTGGAGGCGTCCGTGATCAGGATCCCATCCCCCTCCACTGCTATCCGGCCTTTGATGCCGGTCAATATTCCCTCCCCATCCTTTTCCGTGGTCAGATTCATACAGTCTTCGGCCGTGGAAATGTGAAACAGTTCTGTCAGGAAATCCCTGTTTTCCTCGGCATCGCCTTCATATTCCACCGAACTTCCCCCAATGCCAAAATCCAGAGGATAATTTCGGACATAGTCACCGATCCGGACCGTTTCTGTATAGGTCTCCCCCGACTTCGTCCGGTCCGACACTGCCCGGAGGATTTCCGGAAAAGGAAAATCTTCCGGACAGACAGGTATACCGATGTCGGTATATGCGCCTCCAAAGCCGGCCCCCGCTGCAGAATATACATACGCCGTCCTTCCCTCTTCCCAATCCCATTCTAACCTTTCCGCCGAAAAGGTAAAGATGCTTTCCGCCTCTTCCCCGCTTCCAATGGTATAAACCGTATCCCAAAACAGATGCCCGTCCCAGTGAGAGGCAGTCTCCAGAGTAATGCCCGCAGCTGCGGAAGGATCACCGGAAAGCACCTCTTCCGTGATCACAATCTTCTCTTTCCCGCTGTTCACCTTTACCACCGCCAAGGGCAGCACGGCCAGAGATAACACCATGACAATCAAAGCAGCCCATGCACTTCTCTTCATTTTCTCATCCCCTTTATTTCTGAAACAGGCTCTCACAACCTCTGTCGCCCCTCTCACAGGGCTTTCCGCAAATCCTTCCTGTCGGTTTCCCACCCTGGCAACCATGTTTTTGATAGCCGTATTTTTCCTGTCAGGATCTCTCACATCTCGTCCGTAAGCTTCTCCAATGCCCTGTTCACCCTGTCGGAACGATATCCGTAAGTTTCCTTTACATACCCGATCAACGACCTGTTCTGCTCCTCCAGTTCCAGAGTGGAAATCTCTCCCACCACCCTACCCTTCTTAAGCAGTATAGCGCGGCCGATAAATCTTTCCACCTCCTCGATCAGATGAGTGGAAAGAAAAATAGTTTCCTCCGGCTCCAGAATGCCCAGAAGCACTTTATAGAAATCCTCCCGGTTGAATACATCATTTCCCGCAAAAGGCTCATCCATCAGAATATAATCCGCTCCCTGGCACAGCGCCAGGATCACTTCAAACTGATTTTTCTGCCCCGTGGAATAATTCTTCAACGCCGTCTTCACAGGCAGTCCGAAGAAATCCATCAGCGCTTCGAATCTTTTGTGCCGAAAGGTTCCGAAATGCATCTGGTAAAACTCCGAATGAGATATGGGAGTCAGATTCAGAAAAAAGGAATGCTCACAGGTGGCAAAAGACAATCTGGCAATGTTTCCCCTGTCAATTTTCTTCCCGTCCAGCAAAATCTCTCCCTGAAAGGGAAGAAACCCCAGGATACATTTCAGCAGGGTGGTCTTCCCTGCGCCGTTTTCCCCGAAAAGTCCCACGATCTCTCCCTGGTCAATTTTCAGATTTACATCCTTCAGTGCCTGGACGCTTCCTGTTTTTTCTTTATATATTTTGTTTAATGATTTGATTTCAAGCATATGATTTCTCCTGAATTAAAAAAGTATTTCCTATCTCACAATCCCCAGTCCGGCAAATCGGCTTTTGAAACACGCAGTGTTTTCGCCTGACCATTCTGCCACACGGCCTGATTGTTGATCGTCCTCTGGTACTCCATCCTTGAAGTTCCTGTGCAAATTTCCGAGGATTTTTTAAGTGTGCAGGTTCAGAAGCGGAGGTGCAGCGTGCCGCGCTGAGTATTCTGGGCCTGTGCAATCGGAAAAACAAACCGGAATATTTGCACAAGGGTTTTCAGGACGAAGTACTGTTACTCCATCCGGTCTGAAATTGAACTTGTGTGCTCCCTGCTGTGCCCCAATTTAGTCACCGTAGCCCCACTACGCCTCCCAAATTGGGTCTTGCGTCACACTTTGTGGGATGCACGCCCCGCGGAAAGCATTTTCAAACACACTCTGGGAAAAGCATTTTCCAAACACTCGCTAGAATCCGGGGATTGCTTCCGCAGGCACCAGCAATAGATAGCTTCCATAATACAACAGGAACAGCATCAGCATTGCCACTGCTCCCGCGCCCATGCCCAGAAGCGGAATCTGCACACAGCTTTTCCACAGAACGCCTCTCAGCGGCAGACGCCGCATCAGATAAATGCTCTTCGTTTCACGATAATAATAGAGATAATGATATACCATCATGCCCGCCAGAAACAGGTACAGCGGAAGGAAAAGTCCCGCATATCCCCACACAAGCTCCAGAAAAGGCACCGCCGTTACACCCGGTTTCGGGATCCTCCCTCTGATCCTGTCCATGTAATATAATTCCTCCACCGCTTCCCGCAGGCTGACAAAAAAATGCAGGCTGAGCGCCATTCCGAGCCCCAGTAAGCATCCCGCCACATTTCTCTCCTCCGTAAACTCATATCCCGGCGGCAGAAATTCGCCGGGGCTTCTCAGCATCTTACCAAGAATCGCCATACATTGCCCCTCCACTCTATGTCATAGACAGGATCTATCCTTATCCTGTACTAGAGCGTATTTGAAAAATCATTCCCCACCGGCCCCATATCACCGGTATGTAAAACTTTCAGCGGATGCTATGGCCGCAATCTCTTTCCTTCCTCTGAAACAGGCCCGCCTGCAATAGATCCATCCCGATAACGATCCCATATGTCACGCAGCAGATCACGTCTCCGTACCACATGCCCACGGGACTTACAAACCAACAGGCCGTCAGGACAAACATCCCCACCTGCCCGGCCACCCGGTTTTTCTCCTGAAATCCCGCCTCTATACCGAATGCCAGGATCAGCAGGACGCAGCGTACCCATTTCCCCGTCTCCGCCATGGGCAGAAGGCTGTGCAGGAATTCATTCCGGTAAAAAGCCAGAAACAGCAGCTGTCCCGATGGGCTTACCGGAGCAAATGTCTTTTCATACATCCACGCCATCCACAGGATCACACATACCTGTACCGCGAACAGCGACGTCAGGCAGAGCACATGGTAACCGGTTCTCAACAGGAAGAACTGTGTCTTCGAAAGCTTAAGCCGCATCAAAGTGTATCTGCTTTTCCGATCCATCCGCCCTGCCGCCCAGATCTGAATAAAAAAGATCAACCCCAGCGCTGTCAGGAAAAATGCAGCCGCCAGACTCTTATCTATCATCATTTCCAGCATATCCGTCTGCCCGCTCCCATGAAGAACCGCATAAAAAGAAAGGCACTCAGCGGCCGTCATAAGGAACAATACCGCCAGTATCCCATAAAAGCTGCTTCTGGAAAAAAGCGCCCAGACAGCCAGCATTCCCTTACTTTTTTCTATAGTATTTTCCATGGTTCTTACTGTAGCTCTTTCTATCTTTTCTTCTTTGCCGCTTTCCATTTTCACACCTTCCTGCCCTCCCGGAGCGTGTCAGAAAAATGCTCCGGAAATCTTCCGCCTTTTACACATCCTCCCACATTTCCTCCGCCATCGCCCATGCCTCCTGGCGGGACAGCCCAAGCTGCTTCATAGCTTTCACCCACACACCGGTGTCTCCCAGAAGCAGTTCCCGACGGATCTTCTCCACAGCTGCTTCATCCACAGATGTATAGCTTTTTGCTCCGGAACGGGAAAGGATGATTCCTTCTTCTTCCAATATATGACAGGCTTTCTGGATGGTATTGGGATTCACGCCCAAAAGTGCGGACAGGGCCCGTCTGGAAGGCATCTCCTCCCTGTTTCCTATAACACCGGAGGCAATGCCCTGCTTGATATAGCGGATGATCTGCAGATACACCGGTCCGCTGGCATCCGGAATAAAATCCTCAAATGATATCATATGTCACTCTCCAACCGTATTAATCGAATAACACAGTTTTCATAACCGTATTATATAACTAATACAGTTTCCCGTCAAGCAGATTTCCCGATCATCATACATGAGATATAACGTATGGTAAAAAGCTCGCATTTATGGTAAGATCATGGACAGAAATCAGGATCAGGAGGCGGACAGATGTTACTTCGCAGATATACTCCGTCAGATTGTGCGGAACTGGCAGAGCTTTTTTACAATACAGTCCATTCAGTGAATGCAAAAGACTACACGGAAGAACAATTAGATGTGTGGGCCACCGGCAGGGTGGACCTGGATCAGTGGAACCGGTCCTTTCAGGAGCATTATACTGTCGTTGCACTGGAAGATAATGTGATAGCGGGCTTCGGCGATATGGATCAGACAGGATATCTTGACCGGCTGTACGTCCATAAGGATCATCAGGGAAGAGGGATTGCCACCGCGATCTGCGACGAACTGGAAAAAACGGTTCACGGAAGCATCCTCACCCATGCTTCCATCACCGCAAAGCCTTTCTTTGCCCAAAGGGGATATCAGGTTTTGCAGGAGCAGCAGGTAGAGCGGGGAGGAATCCTCCTGACGAACTATGTTATGGAGAAATGCTTGATCAATACTCCCGCACTGGAAACCAGACGGCTGATCCTGAGAAGGTTTACAGAGCGGGATCTGGCAGCCCTGTATGCTGTTTACAGCGATATTGACGCAAACAGATTCCTGCCATGGTTTCCATTGAAGTCAATGGATGAGGCACAGACTTTCTGGAAGGAACACTACGAGGCGGCTTATGCCCGGCCCTGTGTCTGTAAATACGCCATTTGTCTGAAAAGCGATAATATTCCCGTGGGATACATAAATATCAGCATGGACGACAGCCACGATCTGGGTTACGGATTACGGAAGGAATTCCGGCACAGGGGCATCATGACCGAGGCGGGGCGGGCCGTTCTGAACCGGGTTAAGGCGGACGGGCTTCCCTACATCACTGCCACCCATGACATCAATAATCCCCGGAGCGGCAGTGTCATGAAGCAGCTGGGAATGCAGTACCAATATTCCTATGAGGAGCAATGGCAGCCCAAGGATATATTGGTCACTTTCCGCATGTACCAGTTAAACTTCCGTATGGAAAAGGACTGGGTCTGCAAAAAATATTGGAACAGTTCCGCTGTTCATTTCATAGAGACCGGAATCTAATTCCGTATATAGAGTATTATCCCGTTTATCAGTGTGTTGATACTGAAGCAATCAGTGCCTGGTGTTCACGCCGCATATAAAAAATACTTTTTCCGGAGTGTGCGTCACACTTTGTGGGATGCACACCAATTTAGGGTGTGAAAACTTGCATTAAATCAAATTTTCCTTTATTTATAAGTATTTTAACACTATACACACTTCTTCCATTTCGCATCAAAATACATGATTCTTTCCTCAACTCCCATGCCTCTTCTTATATGATTTTCATGATCATTTTGAAGATACCTTCTGCTGATTATTTAGTGCTCTGACTAATTTGCGATTTTCTTTTTTCAGATTTTCATTTTCATCCAGAAGTCTTTTTATTTTCTTTTGATATAATTCGAATTCAAAAAACACTGTTTTACAAGCTTATATTGCAGATTTGTTGTATCCTGAAACTCGTCCAAAAACACATGTCCATAGGTAAGCTGCAATCCCTTATTCTTCTAAAAATTGAGCATTTAATTCATAAATTTTCCCTTAAATATTTGTTTTTGTAATATCACTCCAATTAATATTATTCATAATCTGATACATCATTGTACCAGACACATTTTTAAGTTGCTTTGAAGGATCACGAACCGCTGGTACATAAATTACCCGAATACGGTCCAAATCTCTGCGATCTGCTTTTGTTTTATTTTCTTCCCGAATTTCTTCCTTTTCCGGGCAGGGTATATAATATATCTTGCTCAATGGCACCATCAGTATTATTATTTTTCTCCCATGTTGCCTCTAATCGAATGCGAAGATATGGTTTCCCTTTCGGCTCATCAACAACTAAACTTTGAAAAAAGGCGGATCCATTTTTGAAACATATTCCGGCTTAAATCTTCCAATCTTTAGTTCAAGCGCCACTAAACATTGTAATCCTCGATGAAAAAACAATAAATCTATCGCATAAATGGATTATTGTTTATTTTCTTTATCCCTTCAGGCAGTGCTTTTCCCTTCGATAACATATAACGTCATAATAAGCACTGCCTAATTGCCTTTCCAACTCACGCTTACTATAATTCTCTTGTATGCATAATCTCAAATAAAGCTCTTTTCCTCAATACTT